>USMR01000247.1 GCA_900555815.1 uncultured Collinsella sp. | reverse complement strand
GCCCTCGGCGGTCGCGGGAATCTCGTTAAAGGTAAACCAGTGCTTGACCTCGGGGAACTCGGCAAAGCAGAACTTGGCGTACTCGACAAAGGCGTCGATCGTCGTGCGCGTCAGGAATCCCTCGCCGCCGTTTTGGTAAAAGGCCTCGGGCGTATCAAAGTGATCGAGCGTGACATAGGGGATAACGCCGGCTTTGTTGCAGGTGGCAAAGAGCTCATGATAGAAGGCAACACCCTCGGGGTTGATCTCGCCGGTGCCGTTGGGGAAGATGCGGCTCCAAGCGATGGAGACACGGATGCCGTTGATGCCGAAACGCTGGCACAGGTCGATATCGACCGGGTACTTGTTGTAGAAATCGCTTGCGGGATCGGGGGAGAAGCGACCCTGGGCTGCCAGGAAATCGTCCCAGGGCACTTTGCCCTTGCCGTGCGTGCGGGTCTCGCCCTCAACCTGGTAAGCGGCGGTGGCGCCGCCAAACACAAAGCCGTCGGGGAACTGCATGGGGTTGGTCATGAGTCATCCTTTCTTTGGGATACGAATAGGGAGAGGTGCCCGAACCGGGAATCCGGGCACCAACAGAGGGAGGAACTAGTCGAGGTTCTCGCGGAGCCACTTGATGGCGCCAGCGGGGTCGCGAGTAAGGTCGATATATTCCTTACCGCGGGGAGCGAGCAGCTTAATGCCCAGGCGATCGGTGTCGGCCTTCATGTCGTTGTAGTAGCTACGAACCTGCGGGGCGAGCACGATAACGTCGTACTGATCCATGATGGCAGTGTGCTGGCCATAGGCGCCTGCGGAGGAAGCGATGTTCTCTCCGGTCTGCGCAGCACCTTCCTTGATGGCGTTGGCGAGCATGGCAGAGGTGCCGCCGCCGGCGCACAGGACGAGGACCTTCAGGCCATCGACATCCTTCTTAGCGGATGCGTCGGCTGCGGGCTCGGGCTGATCGGCGACAGGCTCGCTGTCGGCGGCAGCGGCGGTCGGCTCGACGGAAGCGGTGGTCTGCTCGACAGCGGGCGCAGGGGTGCTGGCGGCGATGGTGGCAGCACCATCGGACTCGAGACCCAGCTCGGCGGCGCGCTCGGCCTCCTGGTCGCAGAGCAGCTTATCGTATGCCTTCAAGAATGGCAGGTAAATGATGGCGTCCAGCAAGATGATGATTGCGACAAACACCAGGGCGATAAGCTGGAAGTTCGTGGTGATGAAGATGCCGATGGGGGCAGGGGTGGCCCAAGGCACCACGAAGGAGAAGCCGTTCATGCCCACGTTATCGATAAAGAACTTGGCAACACTCACGTTGACGCAGCCGGCGGCAACAAAGGGGATGAGCATGTAGGGGTTAAGAATCATCGGCGCGCCAAAGAGCAGCGGTTCGTTGACGGCGAAGGCAACAGGAACAATCGAGGCCTTACCGACGGCTTTGAGCTGCTTGGACTTCATAAAGAGAATCAGCAGAAGCGGCACGATGAACGTGGCGCCGGTGCCGCCGAACTCACCCACGAGCGACATGTTAAAGGTGAGGGAGTGGGCGGGGTGGCCACCGGCCAGCAGAACCTGCAGGTTCTCGGCCTGGTTGGCAAGACGGATGGGGTCGATGCCCGGCTGGACGATCGAGGGGCCGTGGACGCCGATGAACCAGAAGAACGCGGTGGCTGCCTGGATAAGGATAAGGCCAGGATAGGTTTCTGCAGCGGTAAAGAGCGGGGAGAGCAGCTTGATGAGCAGCTCGGAGAACGGAACGCCCATAAGGTTGCGCACAACCACATCGATGATGCCGCAGATGATGACGGCGCCGCCAAAGGGGATGATGTCGCGGAAGTTCTGAGCGATGGCGCCCGGGACCTCCTTGGGCAGCTTAATGGTCAGATCGCGCGAGACGCAGAACTTATAGACCCACACGGTAATGAACGCGGCGATATAGGCCGAGAACAGACCGCGCGTACCCATGCTGGTGCAATCGAAGACCGAAAGCTCGGAGCCGTCGAACTTGGTGGTGAACTGCGTAACAGCGAGCAGCAGCATGCTGCACTGGGCGGCAACCATGGTGGAGCCGTCGTTGAGCACCTTGCCGGCGGGCATGCGACGGTTCATGGAAGCCGTAAAGTTCTTGGCGGTGGTGCCGGCAACCATGATGCCCATGACGCCCATGGTGAAGTTGTACAGCTTGTTGCACCAGTCGATGAGCGGCTGGGGCAGCGTGATGCCAACTACGCCAGGAAGGGTGGCAATGAGCAGAAAGATCGAAGAGGTGAGGACGATGGGCATGCACCCAAGGAATCCGTCCTTAATAGCCTGGAGGTAGATGTTCCTCGAGATCTTCTCAAAGAACGGCTGATGCTTTTCGAGCATCTTTACGATGGCGTCCATAAAGCTCCTTTGCTACTTGATGCGCGATGCATGTGGATGGAACTGGTCGTCGATGGATGGTCAGGACTGCCCGGAAACCTTCCTGCTTAAGGAAGGCATTGCGAAATGACAACGTTGTCATTTCGTTAATGACAACGTAAGACATTTTTGGAAGAGC
>USMR01000246.1 GCA_900555815.1 uncultured Collinsella sp. | reverse complement strand
GAGCAGTTCAACGCGTCGGTGGAGCACATCGAGCAGCTCGTCTTTGGAGAGGTCGGGGAAAACGTCGAGCAGGATCGTGTCGCCGTGCTGGATGCGTCGGGAGAGGTTGAAGGCGGCGACACCTGAGATGCCGAAGGTCCGGAACAACACCTCGCCGTCTTCGCACCAGAGCTCCTCATGATTGCGGGTGAGCGTCAAGCGGGCACGGACGCGTAGGCCATCCAAGGTATTGAGTGCCGTCTGGTCGCCAACGACTGATGCCGACACAGGACAGAGGACGGGGCACTGTGGCGTGAGGGGAAGATCGAACTTCTCCGCGATGTCGGTGGGACTACCTCCCGTGGCGATAATTAGAGCCTTTGCCTGCAGCGTCTCGTTCTTGCGCGGGGTATCGGCGAGCGCCCTCCGAAGCGAGCGGAGCTCCGATTTTCGATCGTCGTGCTTTTTCGCCTTGAGTGTCCGCGCGGGACGGTCTATTTGAAGCGCCCAGCCCTCGGGAGCTTTGGATGCCGAGACAACGTTTGCTCCGCAGATCAAGGTGATACCCAGGTGATTGCAGGCGTTGAGAAGCGCGTCGCGCACCGATTCGGCACGAAGGGAGCGTGGGTACAGTCGACCTTCCTCGGAGGTCGTCATGATGCCCAGCGAGGAGAAGAAGCCCATAAGCTCTTGTTCGGGCCGGGGGCCCATGACGGATTCGACGAAAGCGGGGTGGTTGTACCGCCGAGGATCAATCGATTCGTTTGAGAGATTGCAGCGGCCGTTGCCGGTCGCAAGGAGTTTAAGGCCGCAGGCGACATCGCGCTCAACGATGCAGACGCTTTTGCCAGCGCGTGCGGCCGTGATGGCGGCGGCGAGGCCCGAGGCCCCGCCGCCGATTACCAAGACGTCATAGAAGGCGTTTGCGTTCACTTAGGCCTCGTCGGTCTCGTGCGGGGCAATGGCCTCGACGGCAGAGACGGCCTTGGGCAGCATGCCGTCAGGCAGTGCGGTCTCGACCTCGCCCTTATCGCAGGCCTCGGCGAGAGCCGGATTGATGGGAAGCTGGCCCAGGATCTCAAGGTTGTAGCGCTCGGCGACCTCGGGGAGCTTGCTCTTGCCAAAGACTTCGATCTTCTTGCCGCAATCGGGGCACTCGATATAGCTCATGTTCTCGACGATGCCCAGAATGGGGACGTTCATCTTCTCGGCCATATTGACCGCCTTGGCGACGATCATCGAGACCAGATCCTGCGGGCTCGTGACGATGACGATGCCATCGACGGGCAGAGACTGGAAGACAGTGAGGGCGACATCGCCCGTTCCCGGAGGCATGTCGACCAGCAGGTAGTCGATGGGGCCCCACGAGGTCTCGCTCCAGAACTGCCTGATGGCACCCGCGATAACCGGGCCGCGCCAGAGGACAGGGTCGGTTTCGTTTTGAAGCAGCAGGTTGGAGCTCATGACCTTGACGCCGTGCTCAGAGATCTCGGGCAGCATAAGGTTGCCGAGGGCATGGACGTGGCGTCCGCTCATGCCGAACATCTTGGGGATAGAGGGACCGGTGATGTCGGCATCGAGGACGCCGACTTTGTGGCCGTGACGGGCAAGCTCGGTGGCGATGGCACCGGTGACAAATGACTTGCCGACACCGCCCTTGCCGGAAAGCACGGCGATGACGCGCTTGACCTCGGACAGCGTGTTCTCCTCAAATTGCGACGGCGACGTATGTCCGCCGGCGGCCTGTGCGTGTTCGCAAACCATGTATGACTACTTTGTATATTATGGAGCCGGGGCCCCGCGATGTGACACGAGCGTCATTGTACCCTCGTTTGCGAGCGGGAGTCATTTGCGATGCGTTTGGGCCGAGCGTGCTTGCAATACGATGGGCCCAAGCGAATGGGCGGGCTTACTGAACTTTGCTGGCGAACTCGAGGTACTGCATGCGCTGCAGCTTGTCGATCGTCGAGGCGTAGGGGCTGTCTTCCGATTCCAAGTCGTAGCGCAGCCCGTCGGCACCGAGATAGCCGGCGACATTGATGGTGGGCACATCTGACCTTGTTGCAAGCAGGGCCTTTTGGTAATTGGTGAGCGGAGCGCCGATCTTATTAAGGGTAATGGCTGCAATCTCGTTTGCCCCGACGGTGTCGTAGACGTTGAGCTCGGTATTGCCGGCGATCTCATAGTTAGCCCAGACGAGATATGTCGACTGATAGATACGGAAAGCGTGGCTTGCCGTATCTTCCTGAGGGTACAGCTCGTCGTTGAGAGTCGTTGCGGCGCTCGGCTGATGGTCGCCAAAAAAGACAAGAACAACCGGTCTGCCGATATTGCGGAGCTCGTTGATAAAGTACTCGAGGTCCCGGTCGGATGCGTTGATGCAGGTGAGATAGGTGTTGAGCGCGCTGTTGGCACCCTCACTGGCTCCCTCGACCCAATAGTTTGTCAGCTCTTCGGCGGGAACGGTGCCATAGTCGTAGCCGCCGTGATTTTGCATCGTGACGTCAAAGATGAACTGCGGGGCTTCGTCGGTTCTAAGCAGGTCG
>USMR01000245.1 GCA_900555815.1 uncultured Collinsella sp. | reverse complement strand
GCGACAACGCACGAGCCCACGGTGCGTCGCGTGCTGTGGTGGCACTCGAGGGTGACTTGCCGTCGTCCCTGCTAGCGGCGCTGGCCGTCGACGCTCTGGGCCCGCGCAATGTGATTGGCCTGGTGCTGGGGCGCAACCGTATCTTTACGCCGGCGCAGGAAGAGGCCGAGGCTGCCCGCTGTGCCGCCGTCCGCGCCATCGCCGAGCGTCTGCACATTCGCACCGTCGAGCGCGATGCACCGGATGCGGCGCGCGTGCTCGATCGCGACGTGTCGGCGGGCGATGCCGAGCGTCTGCGCTCGCGCACGCTGGGCCTCATGCTGGAGGACACGGCGCTCGAGCTGGGTGCGATGGCGCTGAGTCCGCTGTCCAAAACCGAGTACGCGCTGGCGGCGCCGGCGCTTTGTGGCGGCTACCAGGGCGACTTTGCGCCCTTTGGCGATGTGTACCTGTCGACGCTTGAGTTTGTGGCACGTGTGCGCAACCGCACGTCTGCCGTGGTGCCCCAAGAGCTCGTGACGCTCAACGCGGTGGAGGATTGCATGGAGCGCGTGCTGGCGCAAGCGCTCTCGACGCTTGACGGTCCGGTCGACATGCTCGATCGCGCGGCGCAGCTGCTCGGCGGGCTTGAGCCGGGCGAGGTCGATGGCACGCTCGAGGCGCACGTGGACCGCAATCGATCTTTCGACGATATCCCGATGGCCGCTGGCAAGCCTGAGGCCTGCTCGCTGCTGCTGATGCTCGTTCGACAGGGCGAGGCTGCCCGCCGCATGTTGCCGACGGCGCCGATCGTCTCGTCCCGTTCGTTTGCCGAGCGCTCCTGGCCGTACATGCTCGCGTGGTCCGACCTGGGGCTTAACGGCAAGGAGCGCATGTCGGTCGATTCGCTGGCGCGCGCCGAGGTGCGCCGTTTTGCTGACGAGGATACGAGCGAGCGCGTGCGAAACGAGATGATGGGCGTGCTGGGCGAGCTGCTGGGTATTTCGCCCGAGCAAATGGAGGAGCTGCGCTCCGAGGACGGTCAGCGTCGTTTGCACGAGGGAATGAAAAAGTTCGAGGGCGAGGTTCAGGACGCCATCGATAAGATGATGGGCGGTCAGGGCGGCTCGCAAGGTAGTCCCCAGGGTGGCCCGATGCCGCATCCGCCGGTTGATCCGAGGCAGTTCCCCTTTTTCTCGCAGAACTAACTATGGGATAGGATTCGCTTCCAACCCCGACACTTCAACTGAGCATCTTGGCCCCGTTGTGTTATTCTAGAACAGACGTTCGTGAATGATGCGCGGGGCCTTGTCTTGCGCTGTGCTTGTGGCGAGGGGAGGTCGGCTTGGTTATCTTGGGCATTGCCCCCGGTTTGGCTCATACGGGTTGGGGGATTATCGAGGAGCGGCGTGGCGAGGTTCGCTGCCGTGCCTACGGTTGCATCGAGACCAGCGCGGGCAGCCCGCTCGCGGTGCGCCTGTCGCATATCGCCCGTGACCTTAAGGATGTCGTCGAGCGTTATCGGCCCGACACAGCTGCTGTCGAGAGCATCTACTTTGGCGCCAACGTTCGTTCGGCCATCCCCACGGCGCATGCCCGCGGTGCTGCGCTTGTGGCGCTTTCGGAGTGCGCGCTCGAGATTGGCGAGTACACGCCCATGCAGATCAAACAGGCTGTGGTGGGCACCGGCGCCGCGGACAAGCGACAGGTCGCCTACATGGTACGCACGCTCACGCAGCTCGACCACGACCCGCATCCCGACCATGCCGCCGATGCCCTGGCCTGCGCCATCTGCCATGTAAACCTCAGCCGCACCCGCGCTCTCACCGGTGGCGAGTTCTATCAACAGAGAGGAACCGGATACTGATGATTTCCCAGCTCCATGGAACGCTTGTCGAGGCCACGATGAGCTCTGCTGTCGTCGATGTGTCGGGCGTTGGCTTTGAGCTCGGCATCTCGGGCAGCACTGCGGCCACGTTGCCGACGCCCGGCGGCGAGGTCCGCCTCTATACGCGTATGCAGGTGCGCGAGGACGCCATGACACTTTTCGGTTTTTCCTCCAAGGATGAGCGCACGATGTTCGATCGGCTCGTGTCCGTCTCGGGCGTTGGCACGCGCTTTGAGCTGGCCGTGCTTTCCACCTATACCGTGGGGCAGCTGTATTCGCTGGTGATGGCCGAGGACGACAAGGGCATGGCCAAGGTACCCGGTGTGGGCAAAAAGACAGCTCAGCGCCTGATCCTGGAACTCAAGAGCACCTTTGCCAAGGATAAGGGCTTTGTGCCGGTCGACGTGATTCCCGGCCAGGTTGCGATGCCCGTGCCCGCTGCTGCTCCCTCGGCCATCGATGATGCCCGTGCGGCGCTCCTTTCCATGGGCTTTAGCCCGCAGGAGACCGATGTTGCCCTGAGCGGGTATGATGGGCAGAATATGCGTGTCGAGGATCTGCTCGGCGCGGCGCTTAAGCGACTCGGAATGGATGCGTGATGTGGGAAGCCGATGACTCTCAGGACCTGTGGGCGACGCCCGGTAACTCGCCGGCGGCATCCATGGCGCC
>USMR01000244.1 GCA_900555815.1 uncultured Collinsella sp. | reverse complement strand
CGCTCGGCACGGTTACCGTGCGCAGGCTGCTCAGCGGCACCAGCACCAGCGCGCTCCTCGGCAGCCACCTCGCGAGCCACGCTCTCCACAGCCTCGTCCACGCGAGCCTGAACGCCCTCGCGCACGCGGGTCTTGCCACCGCGCTTGAGACGGCTCGGACGCTCGCCATCGCCACGGCGCTCGTCGCGACCGCGGTTGGAACGACCGGCCACATCGCCGTAATCGTCGCCGTTGCGCTTGCCGTCGCGACGCGCCTGCTCAAGCTTCTTCTTGCTCTTGGACTTGCCGCGCTTGGTCTTCTTCTTCACCTTAAAGGCCGCAGGGTCGCGCTCGGGATCAACCGCAGGCGGGTTGGGACCCACATGCAGGTCGCCGGCCTCGTAGATGTCGGCGGTCTTGTCCATGAGCTTCTCGATCTCGTAGAACTCATCGACATCCTGCTCGGTCACAAACGTGATGGCCCAGCCCAGCTCGCCGGCACGACCCGTACGGCCAATACGGTGGATGTAGTCGGTCGGCTCGGCCGGCACGTCAAAGTTCACGACGTAGCGCACGTCGCTGATGTCGATGCCGCGGGCGAGCACGTCGGTCGCCACCAACACGTCGACGGTGCCGTCGCGGAAGGCCGAAAGGGCACGCTCGCGCTGGGCCTGGCTGCGGTTGCCGTGAATCGCGGCGGCCTTGATGCCCTTGCGCTCCAGACGACGGCAGCAGCTGTCGGCGCGGTGCTTGGTACGCATAAAGACGATGGTGCGCTCCGGGCCCTCCTTTTTGAGGAACTCGGGCAACAGGTTATTCTTGGCCTCGATGGACACCGGGAACACAAACTGGTCGACGGTGTCGGCGGTCGACGTGGCAGGTGCGATCTCCACGCGGGCCGGGTCGCTCACCAGGTCGGTGATCTCGCCCACGGCCTCCTCGTCGAGCGTGGCCGAGAACAGCAGCGTCTGACGCTCGGCCGGCGTCTCGCGCACGATGCGGCGGACGGCGGGCAAAAAGCCCATGTCGAGCATGCGGTCGGCCTCGTCCAGCACCAGCACCTTGACCTCGTTCAGGTGGCAGGCACCCTGCTCGATCAGGTCGACCAGACGGCCCGGCGTGGCGACCAGGATGTCACAGCCGTACTTGAGCGCCGCGGTCTGCGGCTTGTAGCTCACGCCGCCCACGACGGTCACGGCGACATGGCCGGTGACGTCGGCAATCTTGCCGGCGACCTCGTCGATCTGCTGGGCAAGCTCGCGCGTGGGGGTGATGACGAGCATCAAGGGACCGCGACCGTTGCCCTCGGGCTTCTTGGCGCCGCGACGGCGGTTGCGGCCTCCGCGCTCGCGCACGGGCTTGGGCGGAGCGATGTGCTCCAGGTTGTTCATGGTCGGCAGCAAGAAGGCAGCCGTCTTGCCGGTGCCGGTCTGGGCGGCGGCCAGCAGGTCGCGGCCCTCGAGCACCACGGGGATCGAGCCGGCCTGCACGGGCGTCGGCGCCGTGTAGCCCAGGTTCTCGATAGCACGAAGCATCTCGTCGGAAAGGCCCAGCTCGTCAAAGGCGGGCAGGCTCTCGGTGGCGGACTCGACGGTCTCGGCGGCGCTGGCCTCGTCGGCGGCATCGAAGGCAGCCTGGGTCATGGCCTCGCGGGTCTCGTCCAGAATCTCGGCGTCCGTGACGTCGGATACAGAATTACGCATATGTTGTTGTTCCTTATCTGCACGCGTCATGGGCGCGGCATGCGGCCGCGCGGGCGTGCTTGGTAGTGCGCTAATACATACAAAAACAGGTGCGCACAGAGAGGACGTTGCTCAGCACGCTGGCGATCGCTTTGGCAGCCCTATCACACGCCGTCCAGACGCAGCAGCTCTAAGCGATGGAGCAGATTCGCCGCCGGTTAGTATACCCGTGCTTCGCATGCCCCCACGTAAACCACAGATGACGAGGCGGACGAGGTGGGCCCGGCTGATTGTCTCAATCTGTAACAGTTACCAAGTAAATCGACCCGTAACTGTTACAGATCAAGACAAACCAATCCGTCTGAAGGCAACATCTCAATCTGTAACAGTTACGGAGCAAAACCAGCCCCAGATGTTACAGATTGAGACAGTTGAGTTGTCGGTCGAGGAACAATCTCGATCTGTAACAACTAGACCCCGTATCCCCCGCCAGATGTTACAGATCGAGACAAACGTGCCGATCACCAACCCCGACAGGCAACAAAAAGGACCGGACGTCCAGCCATCACGACTGGAACGTCCGGCCCCACCAAACACTAACTAGGGAAGCTGAACCAACAGATCGCAGCCTCTACTCTGTGTCTGGGTCCTTAAAGTTCTTGGGATCCAAGACCATGCAGGTGTAGGTGATGTCGTGGTCATCGTCGGGAATGGGCTCAAACCCGTTCTTGCCAAAGAAGTCGATGAGCAGCTGCGCGAGCTTAATCGGATCCGCATCAGGATCATCAAAGAGATATCCGCTCAGATCCAGGAATGTAGGCTGCTGTACGCCCTCGCTCTCCCAGTATCCCAACAGGGCGTCGTGCACCAGGCGC
>USMR01000243.1 GCA_900555815.1 uncultured Collinsella sp. | reverse complement strand
CTCGAGATAAGTTCGGGCAGGGCATGGTTGATCTCGGGGTCGTTATGGTAGGGACGACCGGCGAGCACGATGCCGTGACCGCCGTGGTCCTCGACCCACTTAAGGGCCTCCTCGCCCATGGTCTGGATGTCCTCGTGGAAACGCGCATCGGCCTCAAAGGCAGCGTTGACGGCGGCATCGACCTCGGAGCGCGTGATTTTAGGACCGCGCACGCGACCGCGACCGGCCTCAGCATCGGCCACACGGTCGACGGCGAGCACCTGGTACAGACGGCGCTTGAGCTCGGTCTTATCGTGATAGGGCACAAACGGATACAGGAACTCGATATTCTGCTCGCGGATCTCGTCGATATTGAGCGCCAGCGCCGTGGGGTAGCTCATGACGATGGGGCAGTTATAGCAGTTACCGGCAGTCGGGTCCTCTTTGCGCTCCCAGCGCACGCACGGCATCCAAATAAAGTCGACGTCACGGTCGATGAGGTTCATCACGTGGCCGTGGCTCATCTTGGCCGGATAGCACACGCTCTCGGACGGCATGGACTCGATGCCCGCCTGGTAGGTCTTCTTGCTCGACTGGTCGGACAGCTGCACGCTAAAGCCCAGGCGCGTAAAGAACGCGTGCCAGAAGGGGTAGTTCTCGTACATGTTGAGCGCGCGCGGGATGCCGACGGTGCCGCGCGGGGCCTCGTCGGGGCTCAGCACCTCACGGTTAAAGAGCAGCTCGTTTTTCTTTTTGAAGAGGTTGGGGGCCTCGGTTTTCTGCTTTTTGTGGCCGGCACCCTTCTCGCAGCGGTTACCGGTAATGAAGCGCCTACCGCCGCCAAAATCGTTGACGGTGAGCTGACAGTTGTTGGAGCAACGACCGCAGCGGACGTGTTTTTGCGTCACGGTGAGGTGCGCGATGTCCTCAGCCGAAAGGATGGTCGAGGTGCCGTTCGCGCCGGCGCGATCGCGGGCGAGCAGGGCCGCACCATAGGCGCCCATGCAGCCGGCGATGTCGGGACGCACGGCGTGAACGCCGGTGAGCTGCTCAAACGCACGCAGCGTGGCGTCGGACATAAAGGTACCGCCCTGAACGATCACCTGGGTGCCGATCTCTTTGGGGTCGCGCAGCTTAATAACCTTGAACAGGGCGTTCTTGATGACGGAATAGGACAGGCCGGCCGCGATGTCGCCCACCGTGGCGCCTTCCTTTTGCGCCTGCTTGACGCGCGAGTTCATAAAGACCGTGCAGCGGCTGCCCAGGTCGACCGGGGCCTTGGCATGGATGGCAGCGTTAGCGAACGCGCGCACGTCCATGTTCATAGACACGGCGAAACTCTCGATAAAGCTGCCGCAGCCCGACGAGCAAGCCTCGTTGAGCATGATGTGCTCGATAACGCCGTCCTTGACGCGCAGGCACTTCATGTCTTGGCCGCCAATGTCCAGAATGAACTCGACGCCGGGCAGGAACGCCTTGGCGCCGCGCAGGTGCGCGACGGTCTCGATCTCGCCGGAGTCGGCCTTGAGGGCCTCGATGAGCAGCGCCTCGCCATAGCCCGTGGTGGTCACGTGACCGATGGTGCAGCCGGCGGGAATGTGGTTGTAGAAATCGGCCATGATGACCTTGGCCGTGCCCAGGATGTCGCCGTTGTTGTTGCCGTACCAGGTGTGCAGCAGCTGACCGTCCTCGCCCACGAGCGCGGCTTTCATGGTGGTGGAGCCGGCGTCAATGCCGATGAACACGCGGCCGGTGTAGCCGTCGAGCTTGCCCTTGGGGACGACTTCCTGGTCGTGGCGGGTTTTGAACTCGGCGAAGTCCTCGTCGGTGGCAAAGAGCGGATCCAGGCGCTCGACCTCGGCACCCTGCGTATCACCCAGGGCATCGATGGCATCGATGAGCTGTGGGAACGTGCTGAGCTTATTGGACTCGTGCGCCATGGCGGCGCCGCTCGCCACAAACAGGTGAGCGTTTTGGGGCACGATACGGTGCTCCTCGTCCAGGTTGAGCGTGAGGTAGAAGCGGTGGCGCAGCTCGGAGAGGTACTGCAGCGGGCCACCCAGGAAGGCGACGTTGCCGCGGATGGGACGGCCGCACGCCAGGCCCGAGATGGTCTGGGTCACGACAGCCTGGAAGATGGAGGCAGCCACGTCCTCGGGGCGGGCGCCCTCGTTGAGCAGCGGCTGGACGTCGGTCTTGGCAAAAACGCCGCAGCGGCTGGCGATGGGATAGATGGTGGTGGCGTTGGCGGCGAGCTCGTTGAGGCCGCTCGCGTCGGTGTGCAGCAGGGTTGCCATCTGATCGATGAACGCGCCCGTGCCGCCGGCGCAGGTGCCGTTCATGCGCTGCTCGATGCCGTTGTCAAAGTAGATGATCTTGGCGTCCTCGCCGCCCAGCTCGATAGCGACATCGGTGGCCGGGATGAAGGTCTCGACGGCACGCTTGCTGGCGATGACCTCCTGGACAAACTCCAGGTCGAGCCACTGAGACAGCAGCAGGCCACCCGAGCCGGTAATGGCGCAGGTCATCTGGGCCGTCGGCAGCACGGTCGCAGCGCC
>USMR01000242.1 GCA_900555815.1 uncultured Collinsella sp. | reverse complement strand
CTCACCCTTGTGCACATCCAGATCGATATCGCGCAGGACCACGTTGTCCCCAAAGGCCTTCTGGAGGTTCTTGATGCTGACGACGACCTCGTTCGAGTTATTGGTTTCGCTCATGATAGGACCTCCTTACAGACCGGCGATGTGATCGGCGGGCGTCGCGACAACCTGTCCGGCGCTCTTGGCGGGACGCTTCTTCTTGGTCTCGGCCGTGCCCAAAAGCCTCGCCTCAAGACCGCTCACCAAGCGAGCGAGCGGCAGGGTGATGACCAGATAGAACAGGGCGGCAACCACGTACGGTGTAATGGAGCCCGTCGTGGCCACGATGGTACGGGCGTTCATGACGATCTCGACCACACCCACGGCGGCAAGCAGCGACGTATCCTTGTAAAGCAAGATAAACTCGCTGGTCAGCGTAGGCAAAACATTACGGAACGTCTGCGGAATCATGACATAGAGCAGCGTCTGGAACGCGTTCATGCCCAGCGAACGCGCAGCCTCGTTTTGGCCCTTGGGGATCGATTGAATACCGGCACGGAAGATCTCGCATAGGTACGCAGACGAGTTCATGGCCATGACGATAACGCCAAGCACGTAGTCATCAACCTTGACGCCGGCCAACGGCAGACCGAAGAACGCGATATAGATCTGCAGGAACGCCGGCGTACCGCGGATGATATTCACATAGATGCCGGCGAGGCAGCGCAGGATGCGCGACTTGGAGATGCGCATGAGCGACAAGGCAAAGCCAAAGGGAATTGCCAGCGGAAACGCCACAAGCACGATCGAGAGCGACATAAGGAAGCCCTTAAAGACGATCGGCAGGCTTTGGACCAAAATGACTGGGTTTAAGAACAGGCGCAGGAACATATTGGAGTTCCAGGCCTCGACCCACGGCTGCTCCTTAAGATCGGCCAGGAAGTTATCGAATGCCGTCACGCCCTTGATCTCCACCGACGGAATCTTGGAGATCTTCTTGGTCGACCCGTCAGCGAGCGTATAGGTGCCGCTAAAGGCCTCATCGCCGCCCTCGACGGGGAAGGTCACGCCGTAGACCTCGAGGCGGAAATAGCCGCCGGCAGGCGCCGTCTCGCCAAAATCAATCTTGAGCGTCTGGCCGTCAGCCTTGCACGTGGGCTTCATGGGCGTACGATCCATGAGGTCCTCGCCCGAGAGCATCGTCAATCGCGTGTCATCGGTACCAAACGTCGTGCCGTCGACAAACGTCAGCGAAAGACCGCTCAGCTCCTCGTCGGCATCGGCCTGGACCTCCCAGGTAATGCGCGTCGCGGTACCGCCGACCACAGCGCTGCCCGAACCAGTGTTGGGTCGGGCGGTAATCTTTGCGGTCTCAAGCGCCTGGGCGGTCGTGGGCGCATATGCCCCTGCGCACACCAGCGCGAGCGCCACGGCCATGGCGCAGGCTAGCTTTTGGAGCAAGGCGGGCAGTGGAAAACGCTGCTCCGCGGCCCCTTTGTTCAGTCGAGACAAGGTGGCTCCTATCGTAGAAGTTGCCGGCAAAACGAGACGGAAACACTCTCCGTCGAGAGAAGCGCAAAGGCCCTCTCCGCAAAACGGAAAGGGCCTACACGCAATCAAGCATCTATTTACTTGATGCTGTACTTAGCCATGAGGGCGTCGACGGTACCGTCGTCGGTCAGGTCCTTGATGGCCTGGTTGATGTCGTCCTTGAGCTTGGTGTTACCCTGGTTGATGGCGATGGCGTACTCCTCGCCGGTGCTGATCTGCTTAATGGTCTGGCAGGTGTTGAACTGCTCGGCGGTCAGCTGGCTGGCAACGGAGCGGTTGGTGACTACGGCGTCGCCCTTATCGGACTGCAGGGCGCTGAAGCACTCGGTAGCGTCCTTGTAGGGGACGATCTTGGCCTTGGGGAAGTTCTCCTGGGCAAAAGACTCGGCGGTCGAGCCAGACTGAACGATGATGGTAGCGTCGGCGTTGTTGAGCTTCTCGCTGTAGTTGTCGGCCGTGATGTCGGTGTTATCGACCTTGGTCACGATAGCCTGATCGTCCATGTAGTAGGAATCGGAGAAAGTGACTTCCTTCTCACGCTCGGGCGTGTCGGTGATAGCCGCGATGGAGACGTCGTACTTGGCGCCCGAAGCGACACCCGGAACCAGCGTGTCAAAGTCATTGTTGACGTACTCGACATCCAGGCCCAGCTTGTCACCGATAGCCTTGATGAGCTCAAGGTCAAAGCCCTGGTAGTCGCCGTTGTCATCCTTGTACTCAAACGGCGCGTACTCGGCAGAGGTGCCGACGGTCAGCGTGCCGTCGCCGGCCACGGAATCGGTCAGCAGTGCGGCAATCTCGTCGTCCTTCTGGATGCTGCTGGTGTCGAAGCCTTGAATCGAAGTGCTGGACGAGTCCTTGGATGAATCGCCGCTCTTGGATGCGGTGTCGGTGCCGTCAGTCGTGCCGCAGGCCGCCACGGCGATCAGCATGGCCGCGCTCAGGGCGGCGGCCGCTGCGGATTGTATTCCCTTGCTTAGAGACATTGGATTTCCTCTCTCCGGATAGTCAGCT
>USMR01000241.1 GCA_900555815.1 uncultured Collinsella sp. | reverse complement strand
ACGGTGTTCGTGACGGTCGCCTTGGTGCGGCGCAGCTGCATGAGCTTGCCGCGGATGCCGGAGGTGTTCGTCCCGGCGAGCCGGCCCGCCTTGGCGCCGAGCCGTCCCGCCTTGTTCTCGAGCCGCTTCTGCCTGAGGTTGATCCAGCGCCCGAGCAGGGACTTGTCTGACATCCCGGCGCGTCGCATGGTGTCGGCGCGCTTCCTCTTGTGCTCCAGCTGGTCGAGCACCTTGTCCTGCTTGGCGAGGGCCTTCTTCGATTTCGCGTCCCAGCGGGCCATGCGCCTGCGGGCCCGTCCCGCCGGCAGCCTGTCGGCGACGGCCTTTCCCTCGCGGTACAGGTTGCGCGGGTCGGCCTGGGTCATCGCCGCGTTGGCGACGGTGTCGGCGGCGCGCGCCCCCTCGTCGGCGATCTGGGCGTTGCCGTCGGAAAGGCCGATGGCCGCGCTCATCTCCAGCGCCGCGGGGGCTGTGCAGGACGCCCTTCGCGGCCCCTTTGGCTGCGCCTTTCGCCGCGCCCTCGGCGGCTCCCTTCGCCGCGCCGAGGGCGTTGCCGACGGACTCGCTGACGCGGTCCTTGAACACGGACCTTGCGGCCTCCCCGCGCGTGAGCTCGGGGAGGGCCGATTCCTTGTAGGGCGCGACGGCCCGCTGCCTGTATGCGGGGCCGTCGTGCTGCACGGCATACTCGAGGGAGGAGTGCTTGACCTTCTCCATCTCTAGCGGGCTCGCCTTGTCGGTGACGGTGGGCTTCTCGTCTGCCATGGCTCGGGTCACGCTACCCGCGGCGGGCGCCGTCGCCGCGCCCGTCCTCGTTGGAGTACTGGATCAGGTCGTCGAGCTTGGTGGTGACCATGCGGTAGATGGCCGAGTCCGTCGGGATGCGGTTCTCGAACGGGATGATCTTGCCGCCGGCGACCAGCAGGCCCTCTCCGGGCCCGGCGTTGCGCATCATCGCGACCTGGCGCTCGGAGAGCTTGATGACCTCGCCCAGCGCCGCGGCGTCCGATGCGGACTGGCCGAGCAGCACCAGGAAGTCGGAGTTAGCCAGCATCAGGCGGCTCTTCTCGTTGTTGATGATGCGCTCGATGTTCTGCGTGATGCCGGTCGGGATGGCGCCGTACTTGCGCGAGCGGGTCCAGAGCTGGTCGAAGTACGAGATCGCGTAGTCGTTCTCGAAGAGCAGCTGCATCTCGTCGATGAACACCCAGGTGCGGACGTGGCGCTCGCGGTTGCGCACGATGCGGTTCCACGTCTGGTCGAGCAGGATCAGCAGCGCCAGGCCCTTCATGTTGTCGGCGCAGTCGCGGATGTCGTAGACGACGAAGCGCTTGTGCGTGTTCACGTTGGTCGGGTGGTTGAACAGCGAGGCCTGGCCGGTGACGTAGCGCTCGATGGTGACGGCGAGCATGCGTCCCTCGGGCTCGGGCTGCTGGTTGAGCATGTTGTAGAAGTCGATCAGCGTGGGGATGTCGCGCTGGTCGTGGGTGGCGAAGTAGCGGTCGTAGATGCGCGAGACGCAGCGGTCCACGAGGGTCTTCTGCATCGGCGAGAGGTTCTTGGCCATCATCTCGACCATCGACATGATGGCGTCGACCTTCATCGCGAGCGGCTGTTCGCCCTCCACGAGCTCGAGATCGAACGGGTTGATATAGGTATGCGAGTCTCCGGAGATCTGGACGACCTCGCCGTCCATCTCGCGCGCGACGTTGATGTACTCGCGCTCGGGGTCGAGCACGATGACCTCGGCGGTGGGGTCGGTGAGAAGCGTCCACAGGATCGTGTTCTTGGCCGTCACCGACTTGCCGCGGCCCGGCTTGCCCAGGATGAAGCCGTTGGGCGCGACGGCGTCGCGGCGGTTGTAGAAGATGAAGTTCTTGGACGTCTGGTTCTGGCCCATCCACATGCCGCCGCGCTCCATGAGCTCGACCGACGTGAACGGCACGAGCGCCGCGAGCGGGGCGGTCGTGAGGTTTCGCACGTAGGGGATGTCGCAGCGGCCCGTGGGCAGCATCGCGGCGAAACCCTGTCGCTGGAGCTTCACGAGGGGCACTGCGCGGCAGGTGAATCGGCGGAACACGTCCTGGATGGCCCCGGAGTTCTCGTCGCAGTCCTCGAGCGAGTCCGCCCAGGTCATGGTGGTGCAGGTGAGCGACCACATCTTCTGGTCGCGGCTCACGAGGTCGTCGCGCAGGTCGCGGGCGTTCTCCATGGCGTCCTGGAGGTTGGTCGGCAGCATCTCGTCGGTGATGTACATGGTCTGGGAGTGCTTGAGCACGTAGTCGGACTTCTGCACCTTGAGATCGGTGTTCATCGACTCGATGGTCTCGATGGCGCGCGACTGCTCCCAGCTCGTCATGTCGAGCGTGATCACCTGGTTGATGGGCAGCTCCGCCAGGCTCGAGATCATGTCGGAGCGCACCGAGCCCGCCCATTTCTGGAGGTAGAGCGCCTGGCCCGTGACGCCGTTCCATGAGATATGGGTGTCGTCGATCTTGGTGAGGTCGGCGGGCGCGACGAGGTCCTTGGTGGTGTAGCCGAGCTGGATGGCG
>USMR01000240.1 GCA_900555815.1 uncultured Collinsella sp. | reverse complement strand
GAGACCGGCAAGAAGATGACCGCGCTCGCCGACAAGGTCGCCGACGAGGGCTACGACGCCGTGTTCCTGATGGGCGTCGGCGGCACCTGGGACGAGCTCATGCAGCTCGAGTACCTCATGAACAAGTTCGGCGACCGCGACCTCGAGGTCTACCTGATCCACGCCGCCGAGTGGAACGTCATGGGCCACAAGCGCATGACCGAGAAGTCCGTCGTGCTCACCGCCTCCGAGTCCGGCACCACCCCCGAGGTCCTCGAGGCCGTCAAGAAGATGAAGGGCATGGGCGTGCGCGTCTACGCCATGACCAAGCCCGAGGGCCCGATCGGCCAGGCTGTGGGCGCCGAGAATTGCGTCAAGATGGCTTCCGATCATGGTAACGGCGGCTGCGAGATGGGCTACTACCTCGCCGACTGCTTCGGCCTGCGCCTGCTCAACCGTCGTGGCTGCTTCCCGCAGTTCGATAAGTTCATCGAGCAGACCAAGGATGTTTGGACCCACCTGGTCGACATCCGCAAGAGCTTCGAGCCGCGCGCCGAGGAGCTCGCCAAGAAGTACGCCCTGGCCCCCTACACCATGTTCATCGGCTCCGGCGCCCTGTGGGGCGAGACCATCCTGTTCTCGATGTGCATCCTCGAGGAGATGCAGTGGAAGCGCACCCGCTACATCACCTCGGCCGACTTCTTCCACGGCACCCTCGAGCTCGTGGAGCCCGGCGTCCCGGTCTTCCTGTTCATGGGCGAGGACGAGAACCGCAAGCTCGACGAGCGCGTCCGCGCGTTCCTGACCCGTGGCGTGACCGGCGACACCGACATCAACATCATCGACACCGCCGAGTTCGCGATCCCCGGCCTTGACGACGAGTTCCGCGTCATCGTCTCCCCGTGGATTCTGACGGTGCTCGTGACCGACCGCCTGGCTCGCTACTACGAGACGGTCACCAAGCACAACCTCAAGTATCGTCGCTACTATCACCAGTTCGACTACTAAAGAAAACGGGTGCGGGAACGTGCCGGGCTATTGAGAGGAACACAGAATGAGACAGTACATCATCGCCAGCCATGCGCACTTCGCTACCGGCATCAAGGAGAGCGTCGAGCTGCTCTCGGGCGCTCGCGACAACGTCCACGATCTTTCGATGTTCGTCGATGGCCGCATGGACGTGGCCGAGGAGGCCCAAAAACTGCTGGCAGGCATGTCTGCTGACGATGATGTCGTTGTCTGCACCGACCTCTTTGGCGGCAGCGTCAACAACGAGTTCACCAAGATCGTCCAGACGCGTCCCCGCACGTACCTCGTTACCAACATGAACCTTCCTCTCCTCATCCAGTTGCTGTTCTCTGACGAGTCGGCGCCGGTGGAGGAGACGATTCGCGCCATCGTCGCTGCGGACGATACGCGCGTGAAGTTTGTCAACGATCTTTTGGTCGATGACGACGAGGAAGAAGAGTTCTAATCCGTAGCACCTACTGACACGCCGTAAGACGGCACAAGACCTTTGGGGGGTCACATTATGATTCAGCTACTTCGCGTTGACCATCGCCTGCTTCATGGCCAGGTCGCAGTTTCCTGGGTTCAGGGCCTTGGCTCCAACTGCATCTTCTGCGTGGGCGATAAGGTCGCTAATGACCTGGTGTGGAAGACGACGCTCAAGATGGGCAAGCCTGCCGGCTGCAAGCTCGTCATCAAAGATATGGAGCATGCAATCGAAGCTATCAACTCGGGCGTGACCGACAAGTACAAGATGATCATCTGTGTCGCCACTATTGCTGAGGCAAAGCAGCTTGTTGAGGGCTGCCCGCAGATCAAGTCGGTCAACCTGGGCAACACTAAGCCCAAGGACGAGAAGCGTCCCGATGCGCGTCAGGTCTCTCGTCAGATCTTCCTGACCGCGGCCGAGGAAGCCGATGTGCGCGAGATGCTGGATCGTGGCGTTGAGGTCGAGATTCGACCCCTGGCCGATGACCCCAAGGTTGACTGCGCCAGCGTGCTCTAGGCGTTCAATTTCGAAGAGTCTGAGCTCTTCGTAGTGTCCTATTAGGAAAGGGGGATATATGCTTACCCAAGCAATCCTCATCGGACTTATCGCCGCATTTGGTAAGTTCGACTTCCAGCTCGGTACGCTCTACGCGTTCCGCCCCATCGTCCTGTGCCCGCTCGTGGGCCTGGTGCTGGGGGACCTGCAGTCCGGCCTCGCGATCGGTGCGAGTCTGGAGCTGCTGTTCATGGGCTCGATCTCCATCGGCGCCTACGTGCCGCCTGATGAGACGATCGGCGGCGTGCTCGCCTGCGCCTTCGCTATCCAGCTGGGCCAGAGCACCGAGGCAGCCATCGCGCTTGCCATGCCCATCGCCACGCTGTGCCTTGCCATCAAGAACATCCTCAACGCCGCCCTGCCGATTCTGGTTGACCGCGCTGATGTCTTCTCTGGCCAGGGCAACCTTAAGGGTGTCTATGCGATGCACTTCCTGATCGGTTCGACCGGTATCATCATGGCGTTCCTGCTGTGCTCGCTGTCGTTCTATCTGGGTGCTGACGCCATCCAGGGCATGCTCGAC
>USMR01000239.1 GCA_900555815.1 uncultured Collinsella sp. | reverse complement strand
TGCTCAAGTAATGTCTATTCAGGTCATGATGCAGATGCTTGGCCAGGGATTCTTGGTCAGTTTGCAGCTGTTTGTGCTGACGCTGCTGGGGTCGATTCCGCTGGGAATCCCCGTGGCGTTCATGCGCATGAGCAAAATTGCGCCGCTTCGCTGGATCGCGCGTATCTATATTTCGGTGATGCGTGGCACGCCGCTCATGCTACAGATGTTCGCCATCTACTTTGCCCCGTACTACGTGTTCGGCATCTCGCTCACGCCCGATTCCAAATGGACGGCATGCGTCGTGGCGTTCATCATCAACTACGCCGGCTACTTTGCCGAGATCTATCGCTCGGGCTTGCAGTCCATTCCGCGCGGCCAATACGAGGCAGCCGAGGTGCTGGGCTACTCGCGCATGCAGACGTTTCTGTATATCGTGATGCCGCAGGTCGCCAAGCGCATTTTGCCGGCGATGGGCAACGAGATCATCACGCTGGTCAAGGACACGTCGCTGGCGTTCGCTATCGGCGTGGGCGAGATGTTCTCGACGGCCAAGGCGCTGGTCGCCTCGCAGGTGAGCATGGTGCCGTTCGCAATCGCGGCGCTGATCTACTGGGTCTTTAACTTTGTGGTCGAGATGCTGCTGGGCGCTGCCGAGAAAAAATTGGATTACTACCATGATTAATTCGGTAATGAATATATCGAACGCACGCAAGGCGTTTGGCGGCAATGAGGTGCTCAAGGATATCTCGCTCGAGGTAAAGCGTGGCGAGGTCGTGGCGATTATCGGGCCTTCGGGCGGCGGTAAGTCCACGCTGCTGCGCTGTGCCACGCTGCTCGAGACGCTCGACGGTGGCTCGCTCTCGTTTGGCGACCTTGCCGTCGCGACGGATGCGGGTTCGGGCGCGGTGTACGCAAAGGGCGATGTACCCAAACAGGCGCGCTCGCGGTTTGGTCTGGTGTTTCAGAACTACAATCTGTTCCCGCACTATACCGTGATGAAAAACATCACCGATGCGCCGATTCGCGTGCTTAAGCGTCCGCGCGAGCAGGCGGAGGCCCGCGCACACGAGCTTATTGCACAGATGGGGCTGACGGGCAACGAGAACAAGGTGCCCTGTGAGCTTTCGGGCGGCCAGCAGCAGCGCGTGAGTATTGCCCGCGCCCTGGCGCTCGACCCGGAAATCTTGTTCTTTGATGAGCCGACCTCGGCGCTCGATCCCGAGCTGACGGCCGAGGTTCTGCGCGTCATCAAGGATCTGGCCGCGCAGAATATGACGATGGTGATCGTGACGCACGCGATGCAGTTTGCCCGCGACGTTGCCGACCGCGTGGTCTTTATGGACGGCGGTCGTATTGTCGAGGAGGGTCCGGCCGAGCAGGTCATCGACCATCCGCGCGAGCAGCGTACGCGCGAGTTCCTGAGCCGTATCGAGGGATAGGCTCAGCTATTTACTCAACTGTTTATTGAGGCGAAACCGCCGCAGGTCTTATGATCTGCGGCGGTTTTTGCATCCGCGGGGTTCAATAATCGCCTCGCATACTCGCCTCCTCCTCTCGCCGCCCGTATTCATACGCGTGCCGAAAGGTCTGCATGGACAGGCGACTGCAAGGGTAGGGTGGTGGCATAGGACATTTGGAGGGTGAGTCGGCTCGGCTGCCGACCATGCTGCTCCCGGGATGGCACCGACCGCGAACTCTCCCCGTTGGCGTCGCGCATTGCGCGCGGCCCTGCAAGGAGGTCATCATGGGTGCTCCCAAGACCGGTAACGTAAGGAACGTGGTGCTCGTAGGCCAAGGCGGGGTGGGCAAGACTTCACTCGCCGAGGCCATGCTCCACCTTTCCGGCAAGACCGCCCGCCTGGGCGGCCACGACGGCACCAAGCCCACGCTCGACTATGACCCCGAAGAGGTCAAGCGTGCATTTTCCATCTCGACGACCATCGCGCCGATCGACTGGAAGGGCGCGCGCATCAATGTGCTCGATGCCCCGTGCTACCCCGATTTTATCGGCGACGCCTTTGCCGCGATGAGCGTCTGCGAGACGGCTCTGTTTGTGGTCGACGCCGAGGCCGGCCCGCAGCCTACGACGGTTAAGCTCTGGTATGCCGCCGAGGACCTGCGCCTGGCGCGTGCGGTGTTCGTAAACCGCCTGGCGCGCTCCGTGGCCAGCTTTGCGACCACGATGGACCTGCTGCAAGAGCGCTTTGGCACGCGCCTGGGCGCCGTGACCCTTCCCTGGGGCGAGGGCGAGGACTTTGACGGCATCATCGACCTGGTGCGCATGAAGGCGCGCCATTGCAACGGCACCGAAGCCGTTGAGTCGGAGATTCCCGAGGAGTATCGTGCCCAGGCCGAGGAAGCCCATGACCATCTGTGCGAGCTGGTGGCCGAGGCTGACGATGAACTGATGATGAAGTACTTGGAAGGCGAGGAGACGCTGACGCAGGAGGAGCTTGAAGGCCTGCTGTCGAAGGCGATCGCCGAGCGCATCTTTGTGCCGGTCTTTGCGGGCGATTGCATTAAGGAGCAGGGCGTCAACTCGCTGATGGACGACATCGCCACATACTTCCCGGCGCCGACCGACTACGGCGA
>USMR01000238.1 GCA_900555815.1 uncultured Collinsella sp. | reverse complement strand
ACGGCCAGCATATCTGCCACGAGGTTCGCCGCGAATCCGAGGTCCCCATCATCGTCCTCACCTCGCGCACGACCGAGATCGACGAGGTCATGGCCATGACGCTCGGCGCGGACGACTTTGTTCCCAAGCCCTATAGCGCGCGCGTGCTCGTGGCGCGCATCAACGCACTGCTGCGTCGCACCGCGGCGTCAGGCGAGCGCAGCACACTTGTCCACAAGGGGCTGGAGCTTGACCTCGCCCGCTCCATGGTCACCAACACGCAAACCGGCACTAGCACCGAGCTCACCAAAAACGAGCTGCGTATCCTCTCGCTGCTCTTGGGTCGCGCGGGCAAGATCGTTTCGCGCTCGGCCATCATGCAGGACCTGTGGGACTCCGATGCCTTCGTGGACGACAACACGCTTACTGTCAACATCAATCGTCTGCGTACCACGCTCGAAAAAATCGGCATCAAGGGGTATTTGACCACGCATCGCGGCCAGGGCTATTCGGTCTAGGGGCCGGCTATGTCGTTTAGCAAGTTCTTTAAAGATGCGCTGCTGCCCGTCGCCGTGTGGACGTGCGGCGTGCTGCTGAGCTGCTTTGTGCTGACGGTCGCCGGGGCCCCGGCATCTATCGTGGTCGTGGCGGTTGGTGTGTCCTTTATCTTCGGTATGCTCGGCATCGTGATCGAGTACGCTCGCCGTCGCCGTTTTCTGCGTCAGTTGGAGCGCGCGGCTGAGGAGCTCGAGAGTCCCGCATGGGTGCAGGAGATGGTGCAATGCCCGACCTATGCCGAGGGCGAGCTCGAATACGAGGTCTTGCGCCGGGTGGGCAAAGCTGCCTGCGACGAGGTTGCCGAAGGCCGGCGTCAGACCGATGACTATCGCGACTATATCGAGAGCTGGGTCCACGAGGCCAAGCTGCCTCTGGCGGCAGCCCATCTGATTTTGGAAAACCTGGACGGCAGCGAAGATGATCTGTCGCGTGTAGATGACCTCGGTCGCGAGCTTGCCCGCGTGGAGCGCTATATCGACCAGGCGCTCTACTATGCGCGCTCGGAAGTCGTGGAGCGCGATTACCTGATTCGTCGCTGGGACCTTAAGACCTTGGTGACGGGTGCGATTAAAGCCAACGCCCGCGAGCTCATCGCGGCGCACGTGGCTCCGGTGTGCGAGAACCTCGACTTTGAGGTCTTTACCGATGAGAAGTGGCTTGAGTTTATTCTGGGCCAGCTCATTCAGAACAGCATTAAATATGCGCGTGAGGACGGCGCAGAGATTGTGTTTTCGGGTGCGTTGCTGGACGAGGGCCTGGCGAGCGAGCGCATCGAGCTTACTGTCGCGGACAACGGCTGTGGCGTGAGCGCGGCCGACCTGCCGCGCGTGTTCGAGAAGGGCTTTACCGGCGACAACGGCCGCACCACCAAGCGCGCAACGGGCATCGGCCTCTACCTTGTGGCGCGCCTGTGCTCCAAGATGGGCATCGAAGTTACCGCGGCATCCGACTCCGGCAAAGGCTTCGTCGTAACGTTTGCCTTCTCAACCAACAAGTTCCAATACTTTGAGTAACGCACGCGGCAGACGCCCGCCCAAACAAAAACGTGCCGCCTCAAACAAAACGTGCCGCCCCAAACGGGCGGCACGCCATCTTTTATCAGCCAACTCGCTGAAGTACGGTGACGAAGGCACAAGGCCGGGAGGGGTTATCAAAGCCGACATCCCGCAGCCGCGAAGCGGCGAGGACGTCGGCGTGATAACCCCGCAGGCCTTGCGCCGGCGGGAAGGAACCTACTTCACGACCAAGATGTCGCAGTCGGTATTGCGCAGCAGGAACGTCGAAATCGAACCCAGAAGCGCATACTTGATCGAGGACAGGCCGCGGGCGCCGCAGAGCACCAGGTCGGGCTTGACCACGTCGAGCATCTCGTCTTTGAGCGTCTCGCGAATACGACCGGCGCGAATCATGACCTCGACCTCGGGAATGTCGGGATTGGCCTTGGCCTCTTCGAGCTGCTTGGCGATGGAGTTCTTAAATGCCTCCTCTAGGCCGTTGACCAGATCGACCGGATAGGAACCGGCGCTCTCGAGCGCCGTGGAATCGATGACGTGGCCGATGATCAGCTTAGCGCCGTTGTTCGCGGCGACTTTGATGGCGCGTGCGAGCACAAAATCCTGCTGCTCAGTACCGTCGAGTGAAACAAATACCTTGGTGTAGCCCTCGTTCATGGTTTCCTCCTTGGTCTATCGCACGGGCGCGGGGCTCGTGCGTCGGGCGGGCGCGGGTGCGTTGACCGCCGGACACTTTATCTTGTTGCAGTTATACCCAAGGATTTCGGTTTGACCGCTCGCAATTCTGTGAACGGGCGAGTTTTTTGGTAAGGGTAGGCGCGGTCGCACCGTCAACGGTTGATAATGGGACATCGCCCGCATCGTCCGCAGAACATCTACCGGCGGGTGTCTAACGAGGGGGTCCCTTTGGATATTATCGAGCTTCTAAAAGCTGCCTTCATGGGCCTGGTCGAGGGCATCACCGAATGGCTGCCCGTTTCGTCGACGGGTCACATGATCTTGGTGGACGAGTTCGTCAAGATGAACG
>USMR01000237.1 GCA_900555815.1 uncultured Collinsella sp. | reverse complement strand
CAGGTCCTGGAACTGACGCATCTTGCGCAGGGGCACGGCGTGGCCCAGGTGCAGGTCGGGGCTGGTGGGATCGACGCCGAGCTTGATGTTGAGGGGCTCGCCCTTCTCAAGCTTCTTGCGAAGGTCGGCCTCGGGAACGATCTGCGCGGCGCCCGAGGTGATGATACGCATTTGCTCGTCAACAGACAGCATTGGGTATCCTCCTTTTTCTATAGCACCCTCGCCGAAAACGGCGGTGCTGGAAGTCCATAAACTCTCTTATGATAACAAACTGACGCGACGCGGCACCTACGACAGGAAAATCCTCGTCCTGCCGCATGCGTCAATGGCAACTGGCAGACGTGTACCGTCACGCTCGACCAGATAGCGTACCTGCCGACGACGCAAGCAGTCGCGGCAACGAACCTGTCCCGTCGCATCGGTGGCGCAGACGCCCTCGGCGGTCAGCAGGCAGTGCTCGCACACCATAAGCTCGGGACGGTCGGCGTCGACCGGACCCAAGACGCCGGGTTCAGCAGCCAGCTCGGCAATACGCTCCGCATCATTGCCGAGCAACTCGGCCGGCAAGTACACCCGCCCCGCACCGAATCCGCGCAGCCAGGTAAGCGTGGCCCGATTCGCGCAGAACACCGGCGCCGCCACGTCAAACGTCACGCCCAGCTCGCGAGCGATCGCCACCTGCCCCAGGTTGCGGCAGACGATGCGCCCGGCACGCTGCATCAGTGAGCGGGTCCAGTCAGCGTCACTCGCGCGGCACACCTCGTCAAGCACCACAACGGCGTCGGACAAATCGAGTTCTCCGCGCGGGTCGGCATCCATCAGCTGCCAAGCAAAAACCATGCGAGTGGGAACCGCGCACTCCACCAACTCCGTCGATGCACCGCCATCCACCGCAACGCCCTCAAAGGGCAGCACTTCAACGGCACGCGCAACGGGCGCAATCGCATCCGCCTCGGCCCGCATGCGCTCCAACACCGCCGCCGTCTGCTCCAACACGCCGGCGCTGCGAATCAGGTACACCTCGCAGCCCGCGTCCACCTTACGCTTGCAATGCACGACGATGCGCTTCCCCGCTGCTGCATCCACCGGGCAGGGCACCTGCGGCCAGCGCTTGGGCGCATCGGGACGCACGTCGACACCCGGATAGAACCGAATCTCGAGCGTGTCACCCGCCGCCACGGCGGCGTCGAGCTCAACGGTCACCTCTTCGTGGCCCACAGCGACCAAACGCCCCACGCGCACGCCCTGGTTAATTGCGCGTTCAAAACTCATAAGCTCCGCACCCGAGCGGCCTCGCAAATACGCGTCGGTAAACCCGCGGTTAAACGACCTTCCCAGCTCGCGCTCAAGCTCTTCCACGGCATCGGGGTCCCACGCGCCGTCGCACAGCATATCGAGTGCCCGGCGCCACACCCGCACCACGTTGAATACGTAATCGGGGTTCTTCATGCGCCCCTCGATCTTGAGCGACGCCACGCCGGCATCTACAAGCTCGGGCAGATGCGCAATACCCAGATAGTCGCGCGGACACAGCAGGCGATCTCCCTCGACGGCGGCAACACTCTGCCCAGCCTCGTCCACCAAGTCATAGGATAGACGGCACGGCTGCGTGCAATCACCGCGCATCGCAGAGCGGCCACGTCGAAGGGCAGAGAACTCGCACGCCCCCGAATAGCCGATGCAAATCGCACCGTGGCAGAATACCTCGATGGGCACACCCGTGGCACATAGCGCCGCAATCTCGTCGACCGTCAGCTCGCGTGCCGTCGTCACGCGCTCGACCCCCAGCTCATCGGCGGCAAGCCGCACGGCGCCTTCGCTATGAACGCCCGCCTGCGTAGACAGGTGAATCTCGACCCCGGGAATCGCCGCGCGCAGCGCGCAGGCCAACCCGGCATCGGCGACAATCAGAGCATCGGCGCCCAGCTCCAGTGCATGAGCTCCCAACACCACCGCGTCGGACAACTCATCGTCAAACACGAACACGTTGAGCGTTACGTACACACGCACGCCATGGGCATGCGCCACGGCGCAGCCGCGCGCAAACTCGTTATCCGTAAAGCCATGGGCGCTCACACGGGCGTTAAAGCCGCCCAACCCCGCATAGATGGCATCGGCACCCGCGGCGATGGCCGCAAGCATCTGGTCGAGCCCGCCCGCCGGCGCCAGCAACTCGGGCAGCGCCGCACCAGCAGCATCCAATCCAGTCTCGTATTGTCCGCTCGGCCCCATCGTCCGAATCGCCATCGACAAACTCCTTACCAAGGTATGCATTCACTCTGAAAAATGCCGTCTTCCAGCATACACGAGGCATCGCGCGCCCCGTTTGGTTTATCGTGTAATAACTTATGTCCATCCTGCCCCGACGGCACATCCACCGTCCGGCACGACATACCTGGAGGTCAATATATGGGTCCTCGCCAACGACAGGGACGCAGCCGTTCAAAGACGCATGCCCTGCCCATAATCCTGCTCTCGTTTTTGGGCTTTCTGCTGATTGCGGGCGTGGCATTTGGCATCGGCATGGTCGGCAACGTCAACCGCTGGCTGTCCGATCTGCCCGACTACACCGACGCCAACGCGTATCTGGTGAGCGAGCCCACC
>USMR01000236.1 GCA_900555815.1 uncultured Collinsella sp. | reverse complement strand
CCCTTCGAGCCCATCCAGATGACGCTCATTAACTTCTTCTGCATCGGCGCGCCGGGCTTTGTGTTGGGCCTGGAGCCCAACAATGCTCGTGTGAAGGGTGCGTTTTTGAGCAACGTACTCAAGCGTGCACTGCCGGCGTCGATTGCGGTCATTTTGGCTGCGGCGCTCGATATCTTTGTGGCGCGCGTGTTTGGCTTTAGCCAGCTCACGCTGTCTACGATGTGCCTGCTTACGTCGTGCGCGGCGAGCGTCAGCCTAATCTGGCGCATCTCGCAGCCTCTCACGCCCTTACGTGTGGTGCTCTTTGTGTTTGTAGTCGCCGGCATCCTGGTGGGCGTTATCGGATTCCCGGAGCTGCTGTCTATTGCCAACCTGTCGATGGGCCAGATGGTTATCTTGGCTGTTATCGTGGTCTTTACCTGCTCAGTGTTCTTTAAGCTCGCCACGATGATGGATTCGCTCAAGCCGCGTCGTCGTCATGCCGCAACTGGTTTTGGCCGCGGTGTGCGCGTCCGCCTGGGTCGCGGTGGCGGCAAGGTGAGCTCGACGGGCTCGACGGCCGAACGTTTTGCCAAGCGCGTCGCCGCCGACATGGCGCAGCGCCGCGAAGATCGCACCGCTCGCGAGGCCGAGGCCCGCGCACTCGAGGGCGTGGCCCAGGCCCAGCCCAAGAAAAAGAAGAGTACCGGAGCTAAGCGCTCTCGTGTGACCAAGTCCGCCCAAGGCATCAAAGTCTCGATGCCAAGCAAAAAGAAGAAGTAGCTACGCGCCCTGGCGATGTTGAATTGGTGCCTTGTTCCTGTGGGGCCGTGGCGATGTTATGCTCTAACCTCGATTGTTTGAATTGCTTCGAAAAGAGGATGCCGTGATCTGCCCGCATTGCCTTAAGACTATCGAGGACGGCGCCTCGTTCTGCCCCTACTGCAACGCCTATGTGGGTCCGGGCGATGGTCCCGAGCACACCGAGTTCGTGTTCTGTGAGGGCTGCGGTGCCCGTCTTTCTCCGCATGATCGCACGTGCCCAAAATGCGGACGCCCTGCTCCGGGTATCCTCTCCGAGGACGCGGCCGCATCCGACCTGGCAGCGGGCCGCACGGCGGGCTTTCCGCGCCTAACGCAAGAGCAGATCGATACCGAGGTGCCTCATGCGCCCGCCTCGGCTGCCGCGGTTCTTTCGGACGCCGCCGATCCTAACGAGACCTGCGTGCTGCCGGCTTTCGATAAGGATTTCGGTATCCCCAAGGTCGATATTCCCACGCCCGTTTCCCTGCATGACGATGCTCAAAAACCCAAGCGCAAGGTGCATCCCGACGAGGACGCCTATCACAAGCACAAGCGTCATATCCCCAAGCCGCTCATCGTCATCGCGGTCCTTGCCGTCGTTTGCGGCGGTGCCTATTGGTTCGTGACGGCCGATCCCATGGGTGTCATGCCTGCCTTCTACGACCAGTTTGGCCAGGCTGCGCAGACGACCTTCCCCACGCGCCAAAAGGGCGAGGCGACTGAGGACGATACCAAGCAGGACGATTCTGCCGAGGTGGTCCAGGAAGAAACCGTGCTCACCGATGATCAGCTCTATACCAGACTCGACGGTCTGTATCAGACCATCGTGTCCTACGGTGATGAGGACCAGATCGGCGAGGTCATCGATTCCTTTAACAACGGCTATCTCCGAACGCCGCTGTCCACCCGCCAGGAGCTGTCGCAGAGTGCCTACGCCCTGCGCGACCAGATCAAAAAGACGCAAGATGAGCTTAACAACCTTAAGTATCAGGACGATACGGTCTATGCGGACGACATCGCCCACTTAAAGCAGCTTGCCGAGTGGATGTACGAGCGTGTCGACGTGATCTGCCAGAGCTGGGATATCTCGCTGGCCATTCCTGATGGTGAGTCGATGAGTTCCCACCAAAGCGAGATCCTGGCGCCCATCGCGCAGGGCGGCAACAGCGCGCTGAACCAGTACGACGCCAATGTGGGCTCCTGGAAGCCGCAGCAGCGTTCCTAAAATTAGTTCGCCATAGTCGGCATAACCTACGTGCGCAATTGATGTAAGCGCATGCTTATTGCTACAATTCGTACAAATATGCTTTAAACGCACGAGGAAGGAACCACATGTTTGGTTTTAAGAAAGAGCTCTACACGCCCGAGTATCAGCTTGCCGGCGACGAGTGCGCCGTTATCGAGACGTCGAAGGGTACCATCAAGGTCAAGTTTGACGGTGAGGGCGCTCCCATTCATGTCGCGAACCACGATGGGTTTCTATGATGGCCTTAAGTTCCATCGCTATGTGCCCGGCTTTGTCATTCAGGGCGGCGACCCCAATACCCGCGATATGTCCGGCGCCGACGTCGCCGCTGGTCTTGAGGGCCCCGACGGCATGCCCGGTACCGGTGGTCCCGGCTACTGCATCAAGGGCGAGTTTGCCACCAATCCGCGCAACAGCCATGTCGATGGTGCCCTTGCCATGGCACGCTCCATGGACCCCGATTCCGCGGGTTCGCAGTTCTACTTCTGCCTGGGTGCCCAGCATAACCTCGATTCCGGTTACACCGTCTTTGGTACCACGGTCGAGGGTCTCGATGTGATTTCGCAGCTGCGTGCCGGCG
>USMR01000235.1 GCA_900555815.1 uncultured Collinsella sp. | reverse complement strand
TCATCGGTATTCTGATTGAGCACTTTGCGGGCAAGTTCCCCACCTGGCTGGCTCCCGTGCAGGTCAAGGCGCTTCCCGTCTCCGAGAAGAGCCGCGACTACGCCCACGAGGTGTGCGCCAAGCTGGAGGAGGCCGGCATCCGCGTGGTCTGCGACGACCGCGACGAGAAGATCGGTTACAAGATCCGCGAGGCACGCAGCATCGACCGCGTGCCCTACATGCTCATCCTGGGCGAAAAGGAGGTCGAGGCCGGCAACATTTCCGTCCGCGATCGCTCCAACGAGACCGTTCAGATGAGCGTCGACGAGTTTCTTGCCAAGGTGCTCGAGGAGATCAAGACTCGCGCCTAAGGCAAGCTTCACAACAATTAACAAAGGCGACCGTCCACAAAGGGCGGTCGCCTTTTTTCATGCCCAAATAAGAAAAGCCGCTGGTTGAGCGGCTTTTTTTGTTGCACAAAAAGGTACAGGTTTTTGTATCTTTCGATAGACGACATTATACGAGCAATTAATCAGCGTTTGCCCAGATTACGCAAAATGTACTGCCAGTAGGTGCATCTCCATACCCCTCTATAAAAACCTGTACTTTTGCGACTGCGCCTAGCTGCGAGCGAGAAGCCTGTTCTAAACGCCCCTGCATTTGCGTGCATCGCAAAGCCAAAAAGAGGGGGCGAGAACATGGAACAGACGGCACGGCGCCAAGAGCAGCTGCCGGGCGCATTTAACGGCGCCATCACCAACAGCCAGCACGACCGCGTCCGCTGGTATCTGGTTCACACCCCCAATGGAAAAGAGCGCGAGACCTGCGAAAAGGTTCGCTGCATTATCCCGCACAGCCTTATGCAGGACGCTTTTGTGATGCAAAAGGAGTTTTGGTTTAAGCGGGACGGCGCATGGTCGCTCCAAACCAAACCTATGTACAAGGAATATTTCTTCGTCGCCACGCACGATGCCGCCGCGCTCGATAGGGCCCTGGCCCAGTTGAGCTTTGGCTGTCGCATCGCCGGCAGTAGGGAGCGGGCGTATATGCCCATGCCGGACGATGCGCAGGACTGGTACCTCAGTGTGCTGGACGACGACGGCGTGGTGCGCAACAGCGTTGCGCGCATAGAATACGGCGTGTTGCACATAGAACAGGGCCCTTTGGTGGGGCAAGAGGCCCGTGTAAAGAAGATCGACCGTCATAAGCGCTGGTGCCTGGTAGACGTGGGTGATGGCGACTCCGCTTTTAGGGAGCTGCTTGCGCTGGACGTTCCCAGCAAGACGTAAGGGAGACGTTGCACCAGCTATTCGTTCGCATTTTTGAATTTACCGATTGGGGAATCCCTGGGGAACGGGGACGTAAGTTTGACTGTGGCTGCTACAGAAGTAAAAGAGAGCAACGCGCCCGCGGGGGCGGCGCTGATTGCTCAGGCCATGGACCGGCGTGAGGGCGTCGGCCGCAACAAGGCCATGCAATCCATCATGGACTGGGATCGCTCGCGCCTTGTCTATAGGGCTGTGAAGCGTACGTTCGACATCGTGTTCAGCGGTGTCGTGCTCGGTGCCATCGCTATCCCCAGTCTGATTCTTGCCGCCGCCATCCGCCTGGAGAGCAAGGGCAACCCGTTCTACAGCCAGATCCGCGTGGGCCAGACCCGCCCCGACGGCAGCCTGACCACGTTCCGCATGTGGAAGTTCCGTTCCATGTACAGGGACGCCGACGAGCGCCTCGCCGAGCTCAAGGAGCAGAACGAGATCGCCGGTGCCATGTTCAAGATGAGGGACGACCCGCGCGTCACCAGGATCGGCAAGTTCATCCGCAAGCATTCCATCGACGAGTTCCCGCAGTTCCTCAACGTGTTCCTGGGCCAGATGTCGGTCGTCGGCCCGCGTCCGCCGCTGCCCAACGAGGTCGCGGAGTACACCGAGTACGACCTGCAGCGCCTGGCCGTGAAGCCCGGGATCACCGGCTGGTGGCAGGTGACGGATCGCAATTCAACTGGTTTTGACGGATGGTCCAGCGCGACCTGGAGTACATCGCCAAGCGCGGAGTCATCACGGACCTCAAGATCGTTCTACTCACTGTTGTCGAGGTAATCACGGGAAGCGGGGCGTGCTAGTGTCAGCCGGCAATCGTTATCCAATTCTAAACACGTACGTAAACGCCATCTCTCTAGACGAGACGGTCGATGAAGTCGAGAAGATCATAGCGAAGGGAGTGCCGACGCAGCATGTCGTCATCAACGCCTCCAAGGTCAACCTGATGGAGGCCGATCACGAGCTCGCGTCCATCGTCAACGAATGCCCCCTGATCAACGCCGACGGCGCCTCGATCGTCTGGGCGGCGAAAAAGCTTGGGGTTCCTCTGAGGGAGCGCGTCACGGGCATCGACCTGTTCCAAAGGCTTGTCGGGCTGGCGTCCGAAAAGGGCTACAGCATCTACCTCTTCGGGGCGAAAGAAGAGGTGGTCACCAAGGTAAAAGCGATTTTCGAGGACAGGTACCCGGGTATCCAGATCGCAGGGTATCGCAACGGCTACTTCACCGAGGCGGACGAGCCCCAGATCGTATCCGATATGGCCGCCTCGGGAGCCGACATGATGTTCGTCGCTTTCTCCTCTCCCAAGAAAGAGTACTGGGTCCATAAGTACATCGACCAGATCG
>USMR01000234.1 GCA_900555815.1 uncultured Collinsella sp. | reverse complement strand
GTGTTGTTGCCCTGCGGACCACCCAGAACGTAGTGAGCAGCAGCACTTGCCTTACGAAGAGTAACCTCCAGAGACGGAAGTTTAGAATTCTCGATGGAGTAAATCAGGGACTGACCTAAACCAAGTAATTCAGCCTTCTCTGCTTCGTCGCCTACATCGATACCTGTTGTATCCTGTAACCAGATCAGCGGAATACGGTCACGGGCACATAAGGTTACGAACTCGTTCATCTTGATGAGGCCCTGACGGTACAGCTTGCCGCCGACGCCCATCGCGGAGCCGTAGGTGGCCATCTTGTACTCGGGGTAGTTCATCAGCATACCCTGCGCGTTGGCGACGACGCCGACGAGCAGACCGTCGATCTTGGCAAGGCCGGTGATCATCTCGGGGCCGTAGCCGTGCTTGTACTCCATGAACTCGGAGCCGTCGAAAAGACGCGCCAGAACTTCGACCATGTCGTAGGAGCGCTTCTGGTTGAACGGAACGATGCTGTAGAGGTCGTTGGCGTCGAACAGGGGCTCCTTGGGATCGTCGACGCGGAAGAACTCGGGATCGTAAGCGGGCAGCATGTCGATGTACTTGCGGATACCGGCGAGCACGCCCTCTTCATCGGCGTAGACCTCACGGAAGAAGCCGGTCTCGCCATAGTGGATGGCGACAGTGCCGGGGATGTCGCTCTTGAGGTTCTTCTGCGCCTTGATGAGCGCCTCAGCAGCCTCCTTGTCGACATGGCCCTTGGGGCTCATACCGCCGACGATACCGGCGCCGCCGACTGCCATGTTGGCGTCCTGATGCGCGATCAGGATGGTCGGGGAGATGGAGTGATAGCCGCCGCCGGCGGGGTTGGTGCCGTAGATGCCGACGAGGCCGGGAATACCCATCTGGTTCAGCTCGCTGTTGCGATAGAACGGGGTGCCGCCGCCGCGGCGGTTGGGATAGACCTTCTCCTGCTCGTCGAGCTTCACGCCGGAGCAGTTGAGGACGTAGACCAGAGGGATGCGCAGGCGCTTGGCCGTGTCGCTGCCGCGCAGCAGGCTGTCGGCCTGGCCGGGGACCCAGGCGCCGGCGAGCTTCTTGTTGTCGCTCGCGATGATGACGGCCCATTTGCCGTCGATACGGCCGAGGCCCTTGACGATGCCAACGCTGCCGTTCTTGTTGTCCTGGGGGTTATAGAGGCTGTTGAGGGGGCACCAGGTGCCTTCGTCAACGAGCTCCATGATGCGCTGCATCGCCGTCCACTGGCCGGACTCGTTGAGCGCCTCGGTGCTCTTACCAGCTTCGAGGGCAGCCTCGCGGATCTCGTGGATCTCCTGCTCCACCGCCTGGATCTCAGCGGCGTTGTCCTCGTGGAATGCGCTCAGATCCTTGCCGATGACCGGCATGCTCTGGAAGTAAGAGGGCATGGAATATTCGCTCATATTAAGTTCTCCTTCTTAAATCGAAATAACAAATTACTTATCCTTGGGAACCTTGATGAATGCCTGACCCGGGTCGATCTCCTCACGGATGAGGCGGATGATCTCCGGAGAGGGACCTTCCATCAGCTCGGCGCGGGAAACGTCGATCTCGAAGCCGGTGTTCTCCTGAACCATCTCGGGAGAGGAGAACGGATAGTAGTAAGCGAGGTACATGCGCTTGGTCTCTTCATCAAACTTCATGATGCCGAGGTCAGTGACGACCATCTGAGGACCGCGGTTGCCGGGCAGGCCCGCGCGCTCACGGCCTCCGGGGCCGTCCATCCAGCCGCAGGAGGTGATGTAGTCGACATGGTCCATGAAGCGGCGCTTCTGGTGCTGCATCATGATGATGGTGTTGCAGTAGGTGGCAATGCCGTTGGCGCCGCCGGAACCGGTGAAGCGGGTGGTGGGCTGCAGGTAGTCGCCCTTGCCGAAAATGCAGGTGGAGTTCACGTTGCCGTACGGGTCGATCTGCGCGCCGCCGATGAAGGCGACGAGACGATCCTCGTCGTGCAGCCACTCGTTGGCCTCGAAGCCGACGAAGCGGATGTTGGGCCACTGCACGGCGCAGTGCGCCATGAAGCGGTTATCGCCGACGGAGCGGGGAACCTCAACGGGGTCGCAGTCCATCAGGCCCGACTCGACGATGGGGTGGCAGCTGGGGCAGACCGCGCGCTTGGCAAGGGACGCACCGATCAGCGGCAGGCCCGTACCAACGATGACGATCTGGTTTTCCTTGATATTCTTAGCAATGGCATACGCCTGCATTTCCTGCTTGGTATACTTCGTATAATCAGACATTTCTATTTAGCCTCCCAAACCTTAATGTGTAGTGGAATAGCCGAGGTGCGGCTCGTTCTTCAGGCGCATCAGGCGGCTGCCGCCGATCTTGTCGAGCAGCTCGGCGTCGCAGATGTTCCCATGCACGAACTCCACGCGGTCACCCAAGATGCCCTTGATGTTCTCCAGGTTGCCTGCATACGTCAACGCATCCAGCACCGTGACATGCACGTCCGGATGGTTGTTGTACACGTAATGAACGAAATTCGAACCGATAAAACCACAACCACCGGTCACAATGATATTATGGGGAGTAAACAATTCTTCAGCCATAACTTACAGCATACCGTCAGGCATACCGAGATGGCGAGCAATCGGGAAAAGATACTGCTACTATTGCTGAATTAT
>USMR01000233.1 GCA_900555815.1 uncultured Collinsella sp. | reverse complement strand
CAGCGAACGCAGGCGTTCGCTCGTCTGGGCCAGGCGCACCTTGGCATCGGCGAGCTTGCCGGCAGCCTCGGAATCGTCACGGCGAACGCGATCGAGCTCGTCGTTGGCCTCGGCAATCTGCAAGCCCAGATCGCTTGCCTGCGCACGGGCCTCGTCACGCGAACGGGTGAGCTCGTCCACGCGCGGGCGCGCGGCGCGAACGGCCTCGGCAGCCTGCTCACGGCGCTTGGAGATACGCACGCGCTCGACCTCGGCATTGTTGGCGCTTTGCTCCAAGCGGCCGATCTCGGAAAGCAGCGAGCGGCGCTCGCCCTCAAGGCGGGCAATCTCGCCAGCGGCATCACCCTCGGCGGCACGTGCCTCCTCGACGGCCGCATTGGCCTCGACGACCTGATCCGACACATGCTCAAACACAGCAGCCAGATCGGGCTCCAAGCCCTCCAGCTCGCGAATGCGACGCTTGCGCTCCAGAGCACCCGACGCCTCGCCGGCATCGAGGCCCACACGCACCAGGCCGCCGCAGGCGACGCGGGCGCCATCGGGGGTCACGTAAGTCACGCCGTCAACGACCGGCGCCGAAAGCGCGGCAGAAAGATCGTCCACTACGTAATAGCCGCCGAGCAGCGCCTCGACGACGGGTCCGTAGCCTGCGCGCACGGACAGACGATCAACCAGACGGGTACCGGCAGCGCCCTCAGCGGCGGTAGAGCCGCTCACGCCGCGCGCCACCAGCAGTGCTTCGCCCGAGGCCTTCTTTTGGTCCAGAGCCGCACAACCGGCACGCTCAAGCGTGGCGGCGTCATCAAACAGCAGCGCATCGATATCGCCGGCGAGCAATTGCTCAACCAGGCCCTCAAGCTCGCGCGGGGCCTCCAGCACGTCGCCCAGACGACCCAAGACATCGTCGCCCAGCGCACCCACCAGACGGCTCACGAGCGGCGAGCTGTCGGCCATGCGGGCATCGAGTTTCTTTTGGCTGGCAAGCTCCGAGCGCACCTCGGATAACTTGTTGCGTGCCTCGCTCTCGCGGGCACGCAGGTCCTTCAGGGCCGCGCGTGCCGTCTCGGTGGCCTCACGCGCATCAACCTGAGCCTGGCGCGCTTCCTCAAGAGCGCCCTCAAGCTCCTCGGCGCGGTTGCGACGGCTCTCGAGCGAGGCCATGACCTCCTCGAGCTGCTCGTCAATCTGCTCCAGGCGCGAGGCATACATGTTGTCCTCGACCTCGGCATTGCTCAGCGAGTCTTTCACCTTGGCAAGCTCGAGCGCGGCGTTATCGGCCACGCGCCGCACATCGCGTTGCTCACGCGTAAGCTGCGAAATCTGATTGTCGAGCGCCACGCGCCGCTCGTGGAGCTCAACGGCGGCAGGACCAGCGGCGTCGACGTCCTCCTGGGCCTGCATGTGCGCACCGGTCACTTCCTCAAGCTGCGCACGCGCGTCCTCGAGCTCCTCGACCACGCGACGTCGCTGATGCTCGGAGCTCGAAATCTGCCCGCGCATGTCAGACAGGCGCGACACCATGTTGTGGCCCTTTTCCTCGAGCAGGCGCATGTCGGAGTTAATGCGGCCGACCACATCTTGCATATGACGGCGCTGCTCGCCCAGGTCGCCCACAAACAGGCCCTTTTCCTCGAGCATGACCTGAAGCTTCTCGAGCTCGCGCTCCTTTTCGCCCAAGCGGTACTGCGCAAGCTCCAGCTCGGCGGCGCCTTCCTTGGAACGGCTCTCCAGGTCGTTCCACTGCGACTGCAGCGAACGCAGCTCGTCGACGGCTAGCATCTGCGTAAGCTCGTTCGCTCGCGAGGACAGCTCTTTGTACTTGCGCGCGCGATCGACCTGGCGCTCCAACGGTCGCAGCTGACGGGCGATTTCCTTATTGATGTCGCGGGCACGCGTCAGATGCTCGTCCATCGACTTAATCTTTTTGAGTGCACGCTCCTTGCGGCGCTTGTGCTTGGAGATGCCGGCGGCCTCCTCGATGAGAGCGCGGCGCTCCTCGGGGCGGCTCTGCAAAATGGCGTCGAGCTTGCCCTGGCTGATGATGGAATGCGTATCCTTGCCCAGGCCCGAATCGTGCAGGATGTCCTGAATGTCCATCAGGCGGCACGGACTCGAGTTGATGAGGTACTCGCTTTCGCCCGAGCGATACATGCGACGGGTGATGGCGACCTCGTCAAAATCGACGGGCAGCATATGGTCCGAGTTATCGAGCACCAGCGTGACCTCGGCGACACCCACCGGCTTGCGCGCTGACGAGCCCGAGAAGATGACATCCTCCATGGCCTGGCCGCGCAGCTGCTTGGCGCTCTGCTCGCCCAGGACCCACAGAATCGAGTCGGAGATGTTCGATTTTCCCGAGCCGTTGGGACCGACGATGACGGTCAGGCCCGGCTCAAACGTCATATGGGCGCGGTCGGCAAACGACTTGAACCCTTTGAGCGTGAGGGACTTGAGATACACGGTTCCTCGCTTACACGTGCTTCTTGTTCAGAATCACGCCGTTGGTGGTGTAACCCATGCGGTCGAGCGCTTCGAGTGCGGCGGCTCCCTCGGCTTCCTTCTTTGAGGAATTTGTTTTTATTGATTGGGGTATGACATAGATCTACACCACGGCGGTAAAGGTGGGCGCATGCGCCGGACCCTCGG
>USMR01000232.1 GCA_900555815.1 uncultured Collinsella sp. | reverse complement strand
GAGACGCACGCCAAGGCGCTCGCCGACGCCACCGACACCGACGCCATCATGGGCCCCGTGGTGATCGACACGGTGGGCGTCAAGGGCATCGTGTGCGAACGTGCCTTTGAGCTTGCCCGCGAGCACGGCTTTTACTTTGTGGGCGCGCACCCCATGGCGGGCACCCAGTTCTCGGGCTACGCTAACTCTCGTGCCGACCTGTTCCAGGGCGCCCCGCTGGTGCTCGTACCGCCCGCGGTAGACGATGCGCTCAAGCTGGAGCTTTTGGGCCAGGTGCGCGAGATGGTGCGCCCCTTGGGCTTTGGCAAGTTCAGCGTGACCAGCGCCGCCGAGCACGACCGCGTCATCGCCTTCACGAGCCAGCTTGCGCACGTGGTATCCAACGCCTACGTCAAAAGCCCCACCGCCCAGGTCCACCACGGCTTTTCGGCCGGTAGCTACCGCGATCTCACCCGCGTGGCGCACCTCAACCCGCAAATGTGGTCCGAGCTCATGATCGACGACGCCGACGCGCTCGCCTTCGAGATCGACCATCTGATCGAGTCGCTTGGCGCCTACAGCCGTGCGCTCAAGAACCGCGACCAGCGCTATCTGGAGAATCTCCTTGCCGAGGGCGACCGCATTAAGCGCGCACTCGACGACGAGGCCTCCCACTAGACCACCTATCACGCCAGGTCGAAAGGACCGAAGCTTATGGCGATTACCATCGATATCGACACCGCACGCCCCTACCAGGTGCATGTTGGCACGTTTTTGCTGGAGCAGGCGGGACCGCTCGTGCGCGCCACTGCCGGCGGCACCAAGGCCGTCATCGTGACGGACACCAACGTAGGCCCGCTCTACCAGATGCCCGTTAAGCAGAGCCTGGAGGCATCAGGCTACGAGGTGAGCATCTGCACCTTCGAGGCCGGCGAGGCCCATAAGCGCGCCGAAACCTATGTTGCCATTTTGGAGTTTGTGGCCGAGCACGAGCTTTCGCGCTCCGACGTGATCGTGGCACTCGGGGGCGGCGTCGTGGGCGATGTGGCGGGCTTTGTGGCCGCGACCTACATGCGCGGCTGCAAGTTTGTGCAGATCCCGACGAGCCTGCTCGCCATGGTGGATTCGTCGGTGGGCGGCAAGACCGCCATCGACCTGGCTGCCGGCAAGAACTTGGCCGGCGCCTTTTGGCAGCCGAGCGTGGTTATCGCCGACGTGGGGTGCCTGGCCACCCTCACGCCCGAGCAGTTCGCCGACGGCTGCGGCGAGGTCGTCAAGCACGCCGTGATCGCCGACCCGGAGCTTTTCGCCGAGCTGGAGAAGACCCCGCTCACGCTGGAGCTGCTCAACCGCGATGTGGCCCGCGTAGCACTCATCATCGCCCGCAACATCGACATCAAGCGCGCCGTGGTCGTCGCCGACGAGCGCGATACCAACCAGCGCAAGCTGCTCAACTTTGGACACAGCGCCGGACACGCCGTCGAGGCCTGCGAGCACTTTGAGCTCGGACACGGCAACTGCGTGTCGATCGGCATGGGCATCATCACGCGCGCCGCGGCCCTGCACGGCGTTTGCGATGCTGCACTGCCCGGCCGTATTGAGGAGCTCTGCGCCCGCCACGGCCTCAAGACCCGCAGCGCCCTCAATGCCGATGCCGTCTTTGCCGAGGCGCTCCACGACAAGAAGCGCGCGGGCGACACCATCGACCTGGTGATTCCGCACGGCATTGGCCGCTGCAGCATCGACCGCACGCCGCTTTCCACTTTCCACGAACTCATTGCCGAGGGCCTCGGCCAGAAGGGAGACGCATCCGCATGCTAGCCCGCATCACCCCGTCCCCGCTTAAGGGCACCGTTCCCGCCATCGCGTCCAAGTCGATGGCGCACCGTCTCATCATCTGCGCTGCCCTTGCCAACGGAGAGACGCATGTGACCTGCAACACCACCTGCGCCGATATTGAGGCCACGGTCCGCTGCCTCACGGCGCTCGGCGCCCGCATCGAGACCGTCGAGGACGGCTTCCAGGTCCACCCCACCATGAAGAGCATTGAGTTCGGCCTGCTCAAGGCCCTTGCCGGCGGCACGCTCGACTGCGGCGAGAGCGGCTCCACGCTCCGCTTTATGCTGCCCGTCGCCTGCGCGCTGGGGGCAGAGGCAACCTTTGTGGGACAGGGCCGCCTAGGCGCACGCCCGCTGTCCCCGCTCTCGGACGAGATCATTGCCGCCGGCTGCGACCTACAGGGTCTGGGCGGTTTTCCGCTCAAGACAAGCGGACGCATGCGCCCGGGCACCTTTGTGCTGCCGGGCAACGTAAGCTCGCAGTATATCTCCGGCCTGCTGCTGGCAGCCCCGTTGCTCGCCCAGCCCTCCTGTGTGCAGGTGACTGGCCTCATTGAGAGCCGCCCCTACATCAACCTAACGATCCAGGCCATGAAGGCCTTTGGCGTTGAGGTCAACGTCGAGCGCATTCCGGCCAAGGACGGCCAGCCCGAGGTCACGAACTTCCGCGTGAGCAGCGGCTCGTACCGCACGCCCGGCAGCGTGGCCGTCGAGGGCGACTGGTCCAACGCTGCCTTTTGGCTGTGTGCCGGCGCTATCGGCACCGACCCCATCACCGTCGAGGGCGTGTCCCTGAGCTCCGCACAGGGCGACCGCAACGTGCTTGCCGC
>USMR01000231.1 GCA_900555815.1 uncultured Collinsella sp. | reverse complement strand
CGCTCGTGCAGCTCAAAGAAGGCATAAATCATGGTCTTGACATCCTTGATGGGCGCCAGGCGCACCACCGCGCCAATGTCCACCCAGCCGTCATCGATCTTTAAGGGAATATCCTTAAAGCGATCGAACTGGATGCCGTTGGGGATGACCAGGCATTTGTCCGCATCGCAGCCCATATCAATCTGCGTCTTGCGGGCGTTATGGAACAAACTCGTCACGCGGAAGGCGCGGCGGTAAATCTCCTCCGAAAGCAGGTAGAAAAAGCGAATCCAGCGGTCCTTAAACGACGGCACCACCCAATCGGCGCGAATGATCTCTTCCTCGCGCTCGCGGGTATAGATGCCATGCTCGGTCAGCAGCACCGGCGCATGGTGAACGCTTGAGCCCAGGCAGGCGAGCAGGCCACCGTAGCCGGTCGAGATAGCGTGGTACACATCGGCAACCGGCACCTCGCTGCCCAGCAGGTAGAGCACCGGCAACAGCATAGAGCGCATGGTGTGGAATGCGTCGGCAAAGGGCGTGTAGGGGTACTCGGCAAGGCACACGTCGCGGAAGATGTCCATAAACGTTCGGCTCTGCAAAAACGAGAGCGGATGCACGCGACGGCGCTGAAAGATATCGAACAGCACGTCCCAGTCCGGATTGGAGAGCGACACCAGACGGCGTAGCGCCTCGCGCTCGCGGTCGTTAAAACTGGCTTCGTGCTGCTCGCCCGAAAGCCGCAGGGCATCGTCCAGGAACACCTCGTGCACCTCGACCACGTTGCCGGGCAGCTCGTAGACAAACTTGCCACGGTCGGCAGCATGCGCGCCGATCACCCACAGCACAAACTCGTGCTCGGGCATAGCCGTAATGTAGCCGTGCATCCAGGTAGACACGCCGCCGTGCACATAGGGGTAGCAACCCTCGAGCACTAAGCAGATTCTCATCGGTCGCCACCCTCCTTGCGCTCGATCGTCACGGTCTTATCATTTGCCTTAAGCAGGTACAGATTGCCCGTCAGGTGCGTCAGCTCGCCACCAGACACCGTACCCGGCTCGCCGTTGTTGGCGCGGAACATAAGCCACGCCTCGTCGCGGAAATTGCCCAGGTTGAGCGTCCAGGCATCATCGCTCGTATCCACGCTCACCGTCACGGACGAAAAACGCTGGATGGCACCCGAGCACTCCGAACCCGTCTGATGGCGCAGATCAGGAGCGGACGCAGCAAGCCAGTCCAGATAGTTGACCAGGCCGCCCTTATAGACTTCCCAGCCCTCCGTAGCGCCGCGATCGGGATCGAGCAGGTCGTCTGGGTGCATAAAGTGCGTGCTCACGTAGTGCATGTTGAGCTCGGACACGGCAGCCAGGCGCATATAGGAATCGCCGACCATACCGCCCGAGACAATGCGCGGCTGCTCCACAATGCCATCGCTCGCCACGCCAAACTCCTGCACGTACGGCAGGTCGGTGCCATCCTCAAAATACGTACTGGCGATGGTCTTAATGCGCGGAACGTCGGTGCCGATAAGCTTGCGCGCACGGGCCGAAAGGATATTCGACGGCGGCACGTAGGCCGATCCGTGCGCGTTGGGCAGCACCTCGTCCTGGAAAGCGATAAGCTCGTCGAGCGATGCGACAAGCGTTTCCTTGTTCTTCCACGTCTTGTAGTCGTACAACGTGCCGTAGTCGGTGTCCCAGAGCGCGAGCGGCTGATGGTTGTAGCCGTGAAAGCCCAGCTCGCCGCCCATCTGCAGCAGCATGCCGCCAAAATAGCGGAACTGCGTAGTATCGGGTTGGCGCGCGGGCTCGGTCTGGTTGACCGCGTCCTCGTAGTTTTCGATCATCACGCCGGTATAGCGAATGCCATATTTTTGCGCGAGCTTTTGCAGATCGGGCCACCAGACCTTGGTGTAAAAATCGGCAATGGAAAGGCCGTAGTCACGCTTGATATAAGTACCGTCGCCCGAGGGCACGGGGCTAGGAAAGTCGTCCAAATAGAACACGGCGCTGTTGATGACCGGATAGGCCGTGGCATCACCCAGCAGGCTGATCGCCGCGGCGTAAAAACCGCGCATGACCTTGTCGTAGATGCCAATGTTGCACACCACGGTGTGACCACTGCCGCAATCGTTAGACCAAATGAGCGGCGTGCCCGCATCGCCGGTCTTAACCCACACGTGCGCCGTCTCGCGCAATGAAACCGAGAGCGAAGAATCGAAGGGATCCGAGAACTCGTAGCGCTCTCCTCCGCCCAACATAAAGTCATCGCTCGGAACAATACTTTCGGCTGTCGCATAGTCATATCCGGCCGATTCGATCCCAAGCTTGGAAGCAACAGCCTGCAGGTAGTTCGAGTTATCTGGCGTCATGCCCAGCATGAGTGAGCCGCCCGCACTCACCCAACTCATCAGATCGGTCAGATGCGTACCCAGCCCGTCAAGCGAGGGCATAAGCACAATCACGCGAGCAAACGACGTGAGCGATGGGATCGCGTCCGCACCGTCGGTGGCAATATCAACATCGCGATGGGCGATCTTCATGTCCAGCAAAATCTGGTCGAACTGGCCTTTAACGTCGTCGACGCCGTCTTGGTCCGAGTCGGTAATGACCAGGCACGTGGGCTTTTGACCAAAGATTGCCGAGGAGGCCGGCACCGCATCGTTGGCGGCAAGCATCCCCAGCTTATGCTGAC
>USMR01000230.1 GCA_900555815.1 uncultured Collinsella sp. | reverse complement strand
GGGTCGGGGTGACGGCGATGTCCCAGCGAAAGTCGCCATTCATCACGTCGGTGGTGCTGTTCTCGCTCTCGAGGAACAGGATCACAGGCTCGCCCAGCAGGGCGCCCATGCTCACATAACCGTCGAGCTTTTCCTGCTCGCGGTTGATGATGCGATAGTCCTCAACCGGATCGCGATCCTCAAAACCGCCCGTCATGTCGACGACGTGCATAATCAAGGCCGTACGCTCAATGTGGCGCAGGAACTGGTGACCCAGGCCCTTGCCCTCGCTCGCGCCCTCGATCAAACCGGGAACGTCGGCAACGACGTAAGAATATTCGCCGGCACGCACCATGCCGAGGTTCGGCACGAGCGTGGTAAACGGGTAGTCGGCGATCTTGGGACGGGCGGCACTCATGCGCGCAATGAGCGATGACTTACCCACCGAGGGGAAACCCACGAGCGCGGCATCGGCCATAAGCTTCATCTCGAGCTCGATCCAGTGTTCCTCGGCCGGCTCGCCCAGCTGAGCGAACGCGGGCGCGCGGCGCACCGACGTCACAAAGTGCGTGTTGCCCAGGCCGCCGGCACCGCCGGGCGCCACGACAACGCGCTCGCCATCGTGAACGAGGTCGGCAATATCGAACATCGGGGTCTGCGTCTCGGGGTCGAGCTCGCGCACCACGGTACCCATAGGGACCTTGAGAATCAGGTCTTCGCCGCTCTTACCGTTACGACGGGCACCCTGCCCGTGCGTGCCGCGCTCGGCGCGGAAGTGATGCTTAAAGCGGTAATCGATCAGCGAAGACAGCTGAGCATCGGCCTGGATGACGACATTGCCGCCACGACCGCCGTCGCCGCCATCGGGGCCGCCCTTGGGGACAAATGCCTCGCGCCTAAACGACATGCATCCGGCTCCGCCGTCGCCGCCGCACACGTTAATGCGGCTGATATCGGTGAACTGTGACAACAGAATCGCCTCCTACAAAAAAGAGGGAGACCCTTGAATCCTAAAACTCAAGTGCCTCCCACATATGTGCTCTATGAAGGGTGAATTACGCGTTCGCGAGCGGGCGTACGCTGACCCTGTGCTTGATACCCTTGTGGAACTCAACGGTACCGTCGACCAGCGCGAACAGCGTGTCGTCCTTACCACGGCCAACGTTCTCACCCGGGTGGATGTGCGTGCCGTGCTGACGGACGAGAATCGTGCCCGTGGTTACCGTCTGGCCGGCATAGCGCTTCGTGCCAAGGCGCTGACCGCGGGAGTCACGGCCATTACGGGAGGAACCGAGTCCTTTTTTGTGTGCCATTGTGTATACCTACTCTTTCGTTACGAGTGTAATCTACTCGGCGACGGGAGCCTCGGCAACAGCCTCAGCCTCTGCCTTGACAGCCTTCTTGGCGCGGGAGGTAGCCTGAACCTTCACGATCTTCAGCTTGGTGAGCTGCTGACGGTGACCCTTCAGACGACGATAGCGCTTGCGCTTGTGGAACTTGAAGACCAGCTGCTTCTCGCCCTTGAACTGCTCAACGATCTGAGCGGTAACCTTGGCCTTGGCCAGCTTGTCGGGATCGGTGACGATCTTCTTACCATCGTTGAGGAAGATAACCGGCAGGGTGACCTTGTCGCCCTCATTGCCCTCGATCTTCTCGACGGTGATGACATCGTCGGTGGCGACCTTGTACTGCTTGCCGCCCGTGTTAACGATTGCGTACATGTTTACTTGCCCTTCATGCATCAGTTAGTGCAACAGCCGAATATAGTAGCAGGCGAAAATACCCCCGTCAACGAGTATGTGGAGCAAATCCACAAGTTCGCACAGGTATGGGGCTGACGAGTCGGCCCTCGTCGTCCTCGCATGCTTGATTCTGACGCTCGACATCGTAGGAGCAGATGGTCACGAGGTCTTGCATACCGGTGGAAACAATAGGTGCATCCACGCCCGGGGTCAAGCCCTGCAACAAAACATCAGCAGCAGAAAGCAAAATTTCCGGACGCATGGAGCCCTCGTTGTCGGCATGGGTGTCGAGCATGAGCACCAAATGGTCTGGGCGCTCCCCCGCCGTGAGCTCATAGCCCACGAGCGTGTGATCCAAATCCAAGCGCTTGCTCTTTTTGCCGCGCGCATAGTCGATGCCGTGGCCCGCGCGCAGCGTGTCGATCGCACGACGCACCTCGTCGGCGCTTACGGGCGCCTCGGGATCCAAGTGCAGGTCGATGCGATACGACAGGCGCGTGAGCTGCGCCGTCAACGCCGGCGTGCGCACGTCGATGTACGCCGCCTCGATGGGCGCCAAATCGGCCGGAGACGCCGCAGCCAGGCGCCCAAACGCCTCGTCGAGCGCCACGAACTCGGTCATAAACAGGTCATACCACTCGCAGGTCGACGACGTACCAACCGGTAGCGCCGAAGAGAAGCCCACGCGCATGTGCGGAGAGAAGCCCTGCGTGACGGCATAGGGAAGTCCCGCACGGCGCACGATGCGCTCAATGGTATGGATCACTTCGAGATGGCCCAGGTACTTAAGGCGATCGCGCTTGCCATAGCGAACACGAAGCCTAAAGAGCGAGGGGTTGTCGATCAGGCGCTCACTCATGCGCGATCACCCATCAATACATTCTTGGCGTGGAGCGTGGGGCAGATCCCGCAGCCGGTGCACGACGTGCGGGTGCAGTCGGGAGTCGTGACGCCCTCGA
>USMR01000229.1 GCA_900555815.1 uncultured Collinsella sp. | reverse complement strand
GGTGACCGTCAACGGCGTCAATATTTACGGAATGACGCAGGAGGAGGCGCGCAAGGCGATCCTTGATTCATTTGACTGGAAGATGAAGGCCAAATACGAGGACAAAGAGACCGACGTCACCAATCTGATGGCGGATAAAGTTGATCAGCTTCTCGAGGAGATCTATGCAAGTGATCTGAAACCGGGTGAGACATATGAAGTCAACACGGAAAATATGATCGAGGATGCCAAGGCAGAGGTTGCCCGCGCTAAGGAGCGGGTCGATACCGCCTCCGCCACGCAAAACGAGTTCAAGGTCGCACGTGGCAAGCTCGAGGTGCAGGTAGAGGCCGCCATTAAGGCCATTACCGCCGATGGCACCACGGTACTCGAGGAAGCGCTCATGCTTCCTGCTCCTACCGACCGCGATGCCGCCGAGCGTGAACTCAACCAGCTTGTGCGCCAGATCAACAACCTTGGTCCCGTTAACCAAGTTGCCATGGAGGAGTACGAGCAGCTTAAGCGCCGCGCCGACTACATCGAGGAGCAGCTGGCCGATCTGGAGAGCGCGCGCAAGGCGCTCACCAAGATAACCGTGGCTATCGACCGCAAGATGCGTAAGGCCTTCCTAGTTACCTTTGAGAAGGTCGATGCGAACTTCCGCGAGATCTTCGCCATGCTCTTCCCGGGCGGTCAGGCTCATCTGGAGATGACTGACCCCGAGCATCCGGCCGAGACGGGCATTGAGGTCGTGGCGCAGCCGCGCGGCAAGCGCATTACCAAGATGATGCTCATGTCGGGCGGCGAGAAGAGCCTGACGGCGCTCGCCCTGCTCTTTGCTGTCTATCGCACGCGCACGGTGCCGTTCTACGTGCTGGACGAGGTCGAGGCGGCGCTCGATGACGCCAACCTGTCCAAGCTTATTGGCGCACTCGATGTGTTGCGTTCCGATACGCAGCTCTTGGTCATTTCGCATCAGCGCCGTACTATGGAGGACGCTGACGTTCTCTATGGCGTCTCGATGCAAGCCGACGGCGTTAGCCGCGTCGTCTCGCAAAAACTCGATCGCGAAACCGGAAAGGTCGTGAATGCATAATGGGATTCTTTGACGCTCTCTCGCGCGGACTTGAGCGCAGTCGCGAGGCCCTCAACGAGGTCTTCTATTTTGGCGGCGAGGTCGACGAGGATTTTTGGGAGGACCTGGAGGACACCCTCGTCATGGGTGACATGGGTGCCGAGGTCGCCATTCAGGTCTCCGATGACCTGCGCGATGCCGCGGCCAAGAAGAACCTCAAGACCGCCCCGCAACTCCGTCGCGCCCTGGCCGAGCAGCTTGAGCAGCACTTTGTGCCCATCGAGCGCGATCCGTTCTCCGATACGCCGAGCTGCGTGCTGTTTGTGGGCATTAACGGTGCCGGCAAGACCACGACGGTCGGTAAGATCGCGAGCGCCATGGCCGCCCGCGGCAAGAATGTCGTGATCGGTTCGGCCGATACCTTCCGCGCCGCCGCTATCGAGCAGCTCGATGTGTGGGGCCAGCGCGCTGGCGTCCCCGTCATCAAGCGCGACCGCGGCTCCGACCCGGCAAGTGTTTGCTACGACGTGCTCGACGAGGCCGACAAGCGCGGCAGCGACCTGGTGCTTATCGATACCGCCGGCCGTCTACACACGAGCCCCGAGCTCATGCGCGAGCTTGCCAAGGTTGTCAACGTGACGCGTAAGCGCGCCGCCAATATGACCGCCGGCCCCATGCCGGTCTCGGTCGTTCTTGTGATCGATGCCGCGACTGGCCAAAACGGTCTGAACCAGGCGCTCGAGTTTAACGAGGCACTGGGCCTGGACGGTATTATCATGACTAAGCTCGACGGCACGGCTAAGGGCGGTATCGCCATGGCCGTGGCCGAGAAGCTCAAGCTCCCGATCCTGCGCGTGGGCGTGGGCGAGCAGGTCGATGACCTGCAGGAGTTCAATGCCAAAGATTTCTGCCGCGCCCTGGTGGGCGAGTCCAATTAAGGAGTGACTAGTGTTTGATTCCCTGAGCGATCGCCTTAACGACACATTTGACCGCCTGCGCGGCAAGGGCAAGCTGACCGAGGCCGATATTACTTCGGCCATGCGCGATATTCGCATGGCGCTGCTCGAGGCCGACGTCAACTTTAAGGTCGTCAAGGAGTTTGTCGCCAAGACCAAGGAGCGCTGCATGACCGCCGAGGTCATGGAGTCGCTGTCGCCGGCGCAAAACGTCGTCAAGATCGTGCTCGACGAGCTCACCGAGATGCTCGGCTCCACCGAGAGCAAGCTCGTCTTTAGCAACCGTATTCCCAATGTCATCATGCTTGTGGGCCTGCAGGGCTCCGGTAAGACTACGGCGGCCGTAAAGCTGGCTTACCTACTCAAGAAGCAGGGCCGCTCGCCGCTGCTCGCCGCGTGCGACGTCTACCGTCCCGCCGCTGCCGACCAGCTGGCCACGCTCGGCGGCGAGTATGACAACATGCTCGTTCTGACCGCTGACGTCGATACCTCCTCCCGCATTCAGGCGTTCAAGGAAAAATATCCTGACCGCTGCTACAACGTCGGCATTGCCGAGCAGAACCTGATGAGCGTCTCCGCCGGTCTTGCCCACGAGGGCTTCCGCCCGCTGGCCTTCGCGTTTGCACCGTTCGCGTCCATGCGCTGCTATGAGCAGGTGCGCACCGATATCTGCTATT
>USMR01000228.1 GCA_900555815.1 uncultured Collinsella sp. | reverse complement strand
ATCATGGTCTGCCACGATATGGAAGTCGTCTCGGATTTTGCCGAGCGCATTGTGGTAATGGCCGACGGTCGCATCCTCGACCGCGGCCGCACGCACGAGCTATTCTCGAACATCGATCTCATGCGGCGTGCCTACGTGGAGCCTCCCCAGGTTATCGAGCTCTCGCGCCGTCTGGCATCTTCCGTCTCGCCCGCTTTTGCGCAGGTGAGCGAGGTCACCGATGTCGTTCGAATTACCAAGGAGATGGTCCACCGTGGTTAACGTCATCGACTACATGCCGGGCGATACGCTGCTGCATCGCCTGAATCCCGTCGTCAAACTGGGCCTCGCCGCCGCCATCATCGTCGGCATCTTCTTGTCCGACACCTACGTGGCGCTGCTGGGCTTTTTGGCACTCGCCCTTGCGCTGGGTGCCTATGCCGGCGTCGTCGACCGTCTGTTTTCGCTGCTCAAGTTGCTGATTCCGCTCGCGCTTATCATGCTGGTGCTCCAGCTGGCCTTTATGCGCGATGGCAACGTGGTGTGGGGTTTTATCACCGACACGGGCCTCATCACAGGATCGAAGGCCTGCCTGCGCCTGCTGGGTGTGGCGTTACCGCTCATCCTCATGCTCATGGTGACCAAACTCAACGACCTTGCCAACGCCTGCGTCGAGGTGCTGCACGTGCCGTATCGCTATGCCTTCACCTTTACCACGGCGCTGCGCTTTGTGCCGGTGTTTGGTCAGGAGATGAACGCCATCATGGAGGCGCAGACCGCACGCGGCGTCGAGTACGACACCAAGAACCCCATCAAGAAGCTTAAGCTCATGCTGCCACTGTGCGTGCCACTGCTCATCTCGAGCGTGGGCAAGACCGAAGCCACAGCCTTGGCGGCAGAACAGCGCGGCTTCTATCTGCGTACGCGCGCCAGCTCGTACAAGCGCTACCCCATCAAGGGCCTGGACATCGCCGTGCTCATCGTCAGCATCGCCCTCATCGCCATCGGCTTCCTGTTCTAGTTCACCACCGACAGCAACAGCCCAACGCAAAAGGCCTCGGCTCGCACCAAACGAGCCGAGGCCTTTACTGTTTCACCAGATAAAACCTACCAAAATTAACCTGTCCCTTTTTGGCGGGTCGGAAGCTAGAGGCGGTAGGGAGCGCCGCTACGGATGATGGATTCGCGCACCAGGACGTCCATGGCGTCAAGGGTAATCTCGGGCATCTCTCGGTACTTTTGCAGCACCGAGAGCTCGGTGCAGGCCAGAATGACGCGGTCGCAGCCGCTACGGGCGAACTCCCACATCACGCGGTCGAACTTATCCATATCGGGCTCACGTCCGGCCTTCACATCATCGTAGATAAGCGACATCACATCGTTCTGACGTTTCTCGCTGGGATAGACAACCTCAACACCCGCAGCCTTACATTCGCGGCCGTAGACGCCCGCGCCCACGGTGCCATCGGTTCCCATGATGCCGATCTTATGCACCGGCTCGGCCGGCATACTCAGGTTGGGGTCGAACTCGCACTCCCCCATCACCGCACCGGCCAGAGCATAGCGCACCGACTCACGCGGCATGTGGATAATCGGCACCTTCGTAAACGACTGGATCTGGTCGTAGAAGTAGTGCGACGTATTGCAGGGAATGGCAATGTGCGCACAGCCCAGCGACTCGAGTGCCTGGGCACACTCTTTCATGGTCGCCAGCAGCTTGGCATGCTCGCCGGTCTTAATGGCCAACGTGCGGTCGGGCATGGTCGACTTGGAGAGCACCACCATGTCGATATGTTCCTGATCGCAGGCAGCAGCCGTATGACGCACCACTCGGTCGTAGTAATACGACGTGGCCTCGGCGCCCATGCCGCCGATAACTCCCAGCTTTTCCATCGCCGCCTCCTTGGTGACGCTTGCGCAATTGCGCGTATCATACCCGCGCCCGCCCGATGCAAACCGGACGGGCGCCGCGCTCATCTACTTGTAATACGTCTTGAACAGCTTAAAGTGGCGCAGCTTGGTGTGCCACATGCGCAGCCAGCGGTTAAAGACAAAGTCGCCCTTCATAAACGAAGGGTCGGCGCCCTTGCCTTCCTTGTCCAGGCGATGCACCTTAGCGCGCAGCTCGGGATCCTTGACGTACTTGTCGACGACGCCCATGGGGACGACCATCCACAGGGCCTCGTCCTGAGCCGTCACAAACTCCGGCTCAAACGGACGGTTGAACACATACTCGTCCACCACATACTTGGCAACGTTAAAGCCGCTGTTGGTAACGTAGTAGTTGCTGCGGCCCTGGCGCGTGTTGAAATCGAAGAACTTAAACGAGCCGTCGCGCTCGTCGTACTTTACGTCAAAGTTGGAATAGCCCACAAAGTGAAGGTCCTCGAGCAACTTGCGCACGCCGCCCATGAGCTCGTCGTTGGGCTCGGTAATGATACAGGCATGGTTGCCGACACCGTGGGGCTGATGCTCCTCGAGCAGCACATGGCCCAGGCACATCATCTTCACGCTGTTGTTTTTATCGCAGTAGGCTGTCAGCACATGCATGAAGCTGTCGTCGCCGGGAATTCTGTCCTGCAAAATGACAATGTCCGGGTAGCCCGCGCCGTAGATTTGCGCGAGAATGGCCGAGGCCTCCTCCGGCGGGGCGGCGGTATACACTTTCTTCATGCCGTCGAAGGGGTGCTTCCAGTACAAAATGCTGCTGGAGGGCTTTAC
>USMR01000227.1 GCA_900555815.1 uncultured Collinsella sp. | reverse complement strand
GGTCGTGCTTCACCCTGAGGTCTATACTCATGGAAAACCTCCCATTTCCCGATGTCCAAGAAATGGGAGGCAGTTCAACATCGATGCACGGGCCATTTATTGTCTGCAAGCGGCAGGTGGTGTCAGCGTCTTATGCCTCGAGGTTTTCCTCGATCCAGGCGACGGCACCCTTGGGATCCTTAGTGAGGTCGATGTACTGTTTGCCCTTGGGCGACAGCAGCGTGATGCCCAGGCGGTCGGTGTCGGCCTTCATCTCGTTGTAATAGGTGCGAACCTGCGGAGCCAGGACGATGACGTTGTACTGGTCCATGATGGCGTAGTGGCTGCCGTAGGCACCGGCGTTGGCGGTAATGTCGATGCCCAGCTCATCGGCGCCTTCCTTAAGCGCGTTGGCGAGCAGTGCAGAGGTGCCGGCGCCAGCGCACAGAACCAGAACCCTCAGATCCTTGCCCTTAAGGGCGGACGGAGCTGCGGAGGCCTCAGTGGCAGAAGCGGTCTCGACAACAGGAGCCTCAACGGCGGGGGCGGCAGCGGTCTTGACGGCCTTGGTCTCCTCGGCCTCTTCTTCGGCCAGGGTCTCGGCCTCCTGCTTGCACAGGACGTTGTCGTAGGCCTTGCAGAACGGGTAGTAGATCAAGAAGTCAACGACCAGCAGGACGACAACCAGGACCAGAGAGATCGGCTGGAAGTTGGTGTCGATGAAGGTGCCGATCGGTCCGGGGAGTGCCCACGGCATGGCATAGATAAAGCCGTTCATGCCCAAAAAGTCGATGAAGAACTTACCAATGAGGACGTTGGCCACGGGGGCAAACAGGAACGGGATCAGGAAGTACGGGTTGAGGATGATGGGCGCGGCGAACAGCAGCGGCTCGTTGACGGCGAACATCACGGGCACGACAGAGGCTTTGCCGACGGCCTTGAGCTGCTTGGAGCGCATAAAGAGCAGGAAGATGATCGGGACAATGAACGTGGCGCCGGTGCCGCCGAGTTCGCCGATGTAGTTACCGAAGTTTTCGGTCAGGGCGAGGGCGGGGTGACCGCCGGCCTGCAGCGTGGCGAGGTTGGTGGTGATGTTGCCAAACAGCGCGGCGTTGAGGGCAGGCTTAACGACCGAGGGGCCGTGGATGCCCATGAACCAGAACAGCGGGATCATGAACCAGATGAGGGCGAGGCCGGCGTAGGAATCGGCAGCGGCGAACAGCGGGCTCACCAGCGTGGAGATGACGTTGGCAAACGGGACGGCCAAGCAGGTGCGGCAGATAACGTCGATGACGGCGACAAACAGGATGGAGAAGCTGAAGGCGAAGATGTCGCGGAAGTTCTGGGCGATGGCGCCGGGGACTTCTTTGGGCAGCTTGATGGTGATGTCTCGCTTAATGCAGAAGGCATAGATGTTGACCGTGGCAAATGCGGCGACAAAGGAGCTCAGCAGGCCCTTGGTGCCCATGTTGTCGGTAAAGAACACCGAGACATCGGCGCCGTCGATCTTGGCACTCGTCTGGGTAACGGCCAAGATGAGCATAGCGCACATGGCGGCGACCATGGTGCTCGTGGCGTTGATGGCCTTGCCGGCAGGCATGCGGCGGTTCTTGGAGCCGGTCAGCGCGCTTGCGGTGGTGCCGGCGACCATGATGCCCACGACGCCCATCGTGAAGTTGTAAACCTTGTTGCAGAAGTTCACGACGTCGACGTTCCACCAGTCGGGCAGCGTAAAGCCGCCGACCGTGGCGACAACGCCCGGCAGGGTCGAAATAAGCAGGAAGACAGAAGAAGACAGGATGATGGTCATTTCTGCCAAAAAGCCGTCTTTAATGGCCTGAAGGTAGATGTTCTTAGAGACCTTGTCGAAGTACGGCTGACCTTTCTCCAAGAACTTAACGATCGATTCCATAGTTCACGCTCCTCTTTGCATGAAATCTTAATGGCATGGACGTTGAAAACCTATATGGTCTCCCGCTTGCTAAAAGCCCGGGTGCAGGCGGGGTCGGTCCCAGGGGGAGAGAGGGGAGCGGCTGGGTTTGTATCGCATAGGGCCGCTCCCTTCTCGGGGGAAAGCGAGGCGATGCGCTACTGCGCGTCCACCATAGTGTCGGCGAGCTCCTTGTACCAGAGTGCCGACTGCTTGATGTAGCGTTTTTGCGTGTCGAAGTCGATGTAGAACAGGCCGTAGCGCTTGTTGTAGCCGTTGGTCCAGGAGAACTGGTCCTGCAGCGACCACACAAAGTAACCGTCAACGTTTACGCCGCCGTCGATTGCCTTGAGGATCCACGCGAGATGCTGGCGCATGTAATCGATACGAGGGGCGTCGTCGATAAAGCCGTCCTCAAAGTCGTCCTTATAGCCCATACCGTTCTCGGTGATGTAGATCTTCTTGTAGTTGGGGTAATCGTTCTTAATGCGGAGCAGCAGGTCGTAGAGGCCCTCGGGATAGATGATCCAGTCCCAATCGGTGGTGGGTACGCCTTCGCGCACGCATGACTCGCCCACGCCCTTGAGGAACCAGCGCGAGGAGCCCTTGTCGCCGGTGCCATTGTGGTTGATGTCGTTTTCGCCCTCGGCGGCACGCAGGAACTGGCACTTGTAGGTGTTGACGCCCAGGCAATCGTTGTAGGGGAGCGCGGCGGTCAGCGCGGCGATGTCCTCGTCTCGGACGTCGAGCTCGCTGCCGGCGATATGGGCCAGCTTGGTTGCGGCTTCCATGGTGTCGGCTGCATAGTGGCCGCGGAAGGTGGCGTCGAGT
>USMR01000226.1 GCA_900555815.1 uncultured Collinsella sp. | reverse complement strand
CTCGGGGTGTGCCAGCGCCCAGCGGGCGACATCGAGACCGGATTTGCCCTGACCCAAAACGAGCAGGCTAAAGACATCAGCAAGAGGCATGAAAGACCACTATCCCAACTGGAAGAACAAAGCAAGGCCAACGGCACCAAAGGCCGCAGCGATAATCCAAAAACGGATGACGACCTTGGCCTCGGCCCAGCCCTTCTTTTCGAAATGATGATGGATGGGCGCCATAAGGAAGACGCGCTTGTGCGTAAAGTGGAAGTAGACAACCTGAATCATGACCGACAGGGTCTCAACGATAAACAGGCCGCCGATGATGAGGGAGACGACCTCGGTGTTGGTCATGATGGACGTGCAGGCAAACGCGGCGCCTAGGGCAAGCGAGCCGGTATCGCCCATAAAGTTGCTCGCCGGATAGCAGTTGAACCACAGAAAGCCCAAGCAGGCACCGGCACACGCGGTGCAGAAGATGGACAGGTTCACGTCTCCGTGCAAAAACGCCATGGCAGCCATGGCGAGCATGGCAATCATGGAGGTGCCGCCAGCAAGACCGTCAAGGCCATCGGTCAGGTTCACGGCATTAGAAAGACCGGCGATCATCAGCCAGCAAAAGACAATGTAGAGCCACGGGAACGAAAGGCCGCAGATGGTGGTCGAAAGCACGCCAAGGTCAATCGTCAGGCCGCCGGGAAAACGAATCTCGGGGGCGACGCCGCACCAGTTAACGGCAAGTACCGTAAAGGTGACACAGATAATGGTTAGGCCGATCATCTTGGCATGGGGCGTCAGACCGAGCGAACGCCCATGCGTAACGGAGGTCAGGTCGTCGATCAGGCCCAGCACGCCGGTCGCCAGCGTGGCGAGCAGCACGAGCACGAGCTCGGTGGTGAGCTTGCCCATCAGCAGGCAGGTCAGCGAGATCGCGACGAGGATGACAACGCCACCCATGGTGGGCGTTCCCTGCTTAACCAAATGACGCTTGGGGCCGTCGGCACGAACCTGCTGGCCGATACCCTCGACCTTGAGCAGCTTGATCCACCACGGCATGAGCAGCAGCGCAATGGCGGCGGCGATGCCAAGCCCCAAAAAAGCCTGATACGTTGGATACGAGGGATTGCCGAACATGGGCTAGCACACACCTTCCACAAAGCGGTCGAGCTCAACAAAGCGGGAACCCTTGACCAGTACAACATCATGTTTTTCAAGCGCGCCGCCCATGCGGTCGAGCACCTGCTGATAATCGGAGAACACCTGGATGCGGTCCTCGTCCATGCCCATCATGCGCGCGGCATCGGCCATAAGCTGGGCCAGCTCACCACCCACGCACGCCAGCATGTCGAGCTTCTTGGCGGCGGCATAGGCGCCCACGAGCTCATGCATGCGAGGAGCCTCATCGCCCATCTCGCCCATCTCGCCCAGGATCGCCATGCGAGACCCCGTGCACGAAAGCGAGCACAGCAGGTCGAGACCGGCTGCCATGGATTCGGCACTGGCGTTATAGGAATCGTCGATGACGCGGGCACCGCTCTTGGCGCGCTTGATCTCCTGGCGGTGACCGGTGATCGTGAGGCCTCTAAAGGCAGCATCGATCTGCTCGGGCGTCACGCCCAGGCGATAGGCAACTGCGGCGGCCTCAACGGCATTTGGGACGGACTGCACGCCGGGGATGGCAAGCATGGTATCGGTCGTCTCACCCTGGCCAAAATCGAGCGTAAAGACCGGACGGCCTTCGTCATCAACACGAATGTCGCGGGCGCGGACCTCATCATCGTCCGAGACGCCGGCCAGCATCACATCGATACCAGCAGGTTGGGCGAACGTATCGCGAATGAACGGCGTAAAGTCGTCCTCACCGCCCAAAACCAGCAGCGGCAAGAAGTCGCCGGCGGCGCACATACCCTGGACAATCTCGGCCTTAGCGCGGGCGATGTTCTCGCGGCTGCCCAAAATGCCGATGTGAGAGGTACCAATCTTGCTCACGATGGCAAGGTTGGGATTGGCGGACTGAGACAGGCGCTCAATCTCGTGGAAATGGTTCATGCCCATCTCGAGCACCAGGACCTCGGTATCGGCCGGAGCGGAAAGCACCGTGAGCGGCATGCCGATCAGGTTATTGAAATTGCCCTTCGTGGCCCAGACACGATAGCGCTTGGCGAGCACGGCGGCGAGCACGTCCTTGGTCGTCGTCTTGCCGATGGAACCGGTAATGCCAACGACCAGGCAGCCAAGCTCCAGGCGATACGCGTGCGCCAAACGCAGCAGAAACTCCTCGGGATCATCGGTCAGCAGGATGGCGCATCCTTTGTCCTGCGCCAGCGAGACCAGCTCGGCCTCGGGCTCACGCGTCATCACGACGGCGCCGGCACCCGACTGGACGGCACGGGAAGCAAAATCATTGCCGTCGACGTTTTCACCGGGAAAGGCGACGAAAATCGTCCCTTCCTCGACCTGGCGCGAGTCGATAACGCACCCGCGGCATACCCGATCGGCTTCTCCCGTCACGGTTCGGGCCCCTGTTGCGGCCGCGAGGTTGTTGACGGCGATCTCTATCATTGCAGCTCCCCTGTAAACCTAATAATGCTATCGGCGTATTGTATCCCAGCGCCGCACATGCGTGGTGCAGGGCATGTGAACACCCTCATATGGGACAACAAACCACGCCCCAAAGATTGTAACCCCCTACTTCGTGTGCGGGATACCCAGCACGTCGAGCGCGTTGGCCATAATGGACTGGAACGGCACCGCAGCGGCATCTGAGCCGCTCGG
>USMR01000225.1 GCA_900555815.1 uncultured Collinsella sp. | reverse complement strand
CGCCTGTCGTAGGATCGGTGACCAGCGCCGAACCGTTCTTGGCCTTAGTCTTCTCAACTGCCTCTGCCAGGGCATCCTCGGCCGCACGCTGGATATTGACGTCGAGCGTCGTCACGATATCAACGCCGTCGACCGCAGCCACCTTTTTATAGGCACCGCCCGCGATATAGCTGCCGTCCCTCGCGCGCTCGCGTACGAGAGAACCGCTCGTGCCGGTCAGAAGCTTGTTGTATTGCTTTTCGAGACCCGTCAAGCCGTCGTTGTCTACATTCACTACACCCAGCACCTGCGATGCCAGATTGCCGTATGGATATACGCGCTTCATGGCCTGCTCAAAAAGCACGCCGGGCAGGTTCTTCTTCTCCAGCGCCGCAGCATCGTCTTCGTCCACCTGGCGCTTGATATACACCCAGGTGCCATCGGACTCGACGAGCTTGCGGCAGGTCTTTTTATCGATTCCAGTTGCCTTGACCAGCGCCGACACCGTCTTGTCAACATCCTCGACAAGCTGCGGGTTCACGGCGATGTTGCGACATTCGACCGACGACGCCAGCACGTTACCGTTGCGGTCGTAGATGGTGCCGCGTTTGGCATAGAGGGTCTGTGCAAGCAGGCGGCGCGCATCGGCACGCTCGCGCAGTTTATCGGCTTCGACAATTTGATAGTCGGCAAGGCGAAAGACGCCCAAGCTCAAACCAAGCCCGATGAAGCCCATGATGGCTTTGCGGCGAGGCAGAGGCGTGCCTGTGAGCCATTCGGTCGACGAACTCTTGCGCGACCTGGTGTTATGCATTTGAGGGCCGTCCGAGCCGCGAAGTCGCGACGCTGGGTCGTTGCCACGGGACTGCCCGGCGTTGTAAGATTGCCGACCCGTTCCTTGATAACCAGAACGTCCCCGCGACGAGGGACGTCCAGAACCGCGGCCCCCATCGGAACCGCGGCGATAGTCATTTGTCATACTCAGCTACCGTCTTGCTACTGAGCGGTCGCGGTCGCGTTGGCGCCCGCGGCTGCATCCTGCGAAAAGTCAAGTGTAACGCTCTCGCTGGGCTCCACCATGCCATAAGCGCCCGCAAGGTCGCGAATGCGCGTGTCGGCGCCATAGACCGAATGCATGACCTCCAGGTCGGAGCTCTCATCGGTCGCCTTTTCGAGCGTGCTAGTAAGCTCGGCGTTGCTGTTGAGCACCTGGGCCGTAACGCCGGCGAGCGCCACGCGGGCGACGCCGATCGTCATGAAGATAGCTGCAATGATGCAAAACGTTTTAAGAACGCTCATGAAAACCGGGCTTACCGCCTGGTTTGCCTGACGGCCCGCGCCCGTGTAGACATCAAAGCGCGGCGCGCGCTGCTCACGGGGAGCAACGGGGGCCTGCGGCGTCTCACGATAGGCGGGCATGGCGTTCATATCATAGGCGAGTGCTGCGCTTGAAGTGTTGTAGCCCATGATATGCCGCCTCCCATCCCGAGTACGTTGGTAGTGTGTTTAAGCTTCGTTTATGGTGCGAGCGGGAGGTCCAATATCGCGCGGTCGCGCCTACAGACGCTGCGCCACGCGGATTTTGGCTGATCTCGCCCGAGGGTTGCGCTCAACCTCATCAGGCTGGGCAACCAAGGGTTTGCGGGTGATGACCTTGAGTATCGGCACGTTGCCGCACACGCACACCGGAATCTCCGGCGGACACGTGCACCCCTGGCTCATCTCCTTAAAGTGGTTCTTTACGATACGGTCCTCGAGCGAGTGATACGAGATGACGCAGATACGTCCGCCCGGGTTGAGCCACCTGGTGGCGGCATCAAGCCCTCGTTCGAGCACATCGAGCTCGTGATTGACCTCGATGCGAATGGCCTGGAAACTTTTCTTGGCCGGGTGTCCGCCATGCCGACGAGCGGCAGCCGGGATACCCGCCTTGATGATCTCGACAAATTGGCCGGTGGTTTCGATCGGTTCTTGCTCGCGGCGGCGCACGATCTCGCGCGCAATCTGCGAGGCGAACTTCTCTTCTCCGTAGACGCGTAGAATCCGGGCGAGGTCGTGTTCGTTATAGGTGTTGATGACCTCAGCTGCGTTTAAGGTGTTATTACCCGGATCCATCCGCATGTCCAATGGGGCGTCCTCGTTATACGAAAAGCCCCTGCCAGGGATATCGAGTTGCGGTGACGAAACGCCCAAATCGAACAGGAAGCCATCGACCCCGGGCACCTCGGCCGAGCAAAGCAGCTCGTCCAAGTCGCCGAAGTTGCCCTTCAGCAGCTGGTGCGGAACGCCGGGAACCTCGCGGTCCAGACGGGCACCAGCGGCCTCGAGGGCCATGTCGTCCTGATCGACGCCGAGCAAAAGGCCCGTCTCCCCCACCTGCGCGGCCATCTTTACCGAATGGCCGGCACCGCCAAGGGTGCAATCGCAGACAACGGAGCCGCTCTTTAGCCGCAGCGACTCAAGCACTTCGCCGAGCATGACAGGTTCATGCCGATATTCTTGTGTCAAGATCCCACGCTCCATCCGTTACCCGTGCCTTGCCCTTACGAGAAGAAGAGGTCCAGCAGGGCCTCATCGTCATCGTCCTCATCGGCCGCGGCGCGATCCCAAACCTCAAGGTGGTCGTAGTTGCCCACAACCGTGACCTCGCGGTCAAGGTTCGCCTGCTTGCGGAGAGACTCGGAAAGACCGATACGACCGGCGCTGTCCACGTCCATCGACGTGGTGCGCTTGTTGATCGCCCTCATGAGCTTCTGGTCGTTGATGTCACGCGGGTTAAAAC
>USMR01000224.1 GCA_900555815.1 uncultured Collinsella sp. | reverse complement strand
GTCCAGGCGCTCGTACGCCAAGCCCGGCCACAAGTTGGCGATAGTCTGCTCGGTGCGATGAAGCGTGGAGGTGTAGGCATGATCGGGCTCAATGCCGCGCGCACGTAAAAACATGCCGGCGCGCGCCGCCTGGTCGCAACCCAACTGCGTAAGCGGCGAGTCACTCCACCCCTGAATGATACGCTTAAGGTTGAATATCGTCTGTCCATGACGGACCAGATACAGATCTTTATTCATAGGGGTCCTTTCGTTCGTTACCAATCAAGGAGCGAAAACGCCCCGTCGCAATAGCCAAAATGAAGCACGGCGCCGTTGTCGGGTAGCTCCCCCTCGCCAGTCACATACTCAAGAAACTCCTGGCAGGCTGAGCCGTGGGAAACCGCCAGCACGCAGTCGTGCTGCGGCCTGGCCATGATGCGGGACAGCGCCGCGACCATGCGCGACTGAAGCTCACTTTCCGACTCGCCACCAAAGGCAACCGGATAATCACCCCAGGGCTGCGGCGGCATCTCGCGATTTGATGTGCCCTCCAGCGAGCCAAAATGCCACTCACGCAGGTCATCGACCAGCTCTATGGAACGGCCCTCGCCAACGATAAGCTCGGCCGTATGCCGCGCCCGGCCCAACGGCGAGGAATACACATGATCAAAGGCCACGCCACGCGCCGCAAACGCCGTACGCGCCGTCAGCGCCTGCTCGCGCCCGCGCGCCGTAAGCGACGAATCGTGCCAGCCCTGCAAAATGCTCTGCACATTGAGCTCAGTCTGCCCATGCCGCACCAAATACAGATCTGCCACACACCCTCCCCTCGTACCACCACAAAGGGGACAGGCACCTTTGTGGTGGTTTACCGCTGGATCACACCGCGGTGACACTCAACTACACCAACACGTCGGCGAGCGAACGCTTGGGTACGTGGTGCACCTGCGCCTCGTCGCGCCAATAATTGATGGAGCCGTCGGGGTTGGAATCGATCGCATCGATCACCTGTGTCTCGGCCGGAACGCCAAACGCCATGATCAGCTTGAGCTCATATTTGTCGTTATCGAGCCCCATGGCATCGATCGCGCGGGGCGTAAAGGCCTTGAACATACAGGCTGCCACCTCAGGCGTGGCGCTGCGGGCGGCGAGCATCATCGTCTGCGCGGCAATGCCCGTGTCGACCTCGGTAATGGGAGCGGCTGGCTTGCCCGGAACGGCGCGCTCAGCCAAAATCGCGATGTAGCCGGTCGGGCGCTCACCCTCGGCAGGACCCGGCCAATCCTTAAGCGCACCGGCCCATGCAAGCTCATCAAATACGCGCGCGCAATCCACGGCACCGCTCACCACATGAAAACGCAGACGCTGAGCATTGGCGCCGCAGGGAGTCAGGTGAGCCAGCTCTGCCAGCTCGAGCAAAAACTCACGCGGCACGCGCATGGACTCGTCAAAACGGCGGCACGTACGGGCACGACGGACCAGCGCATCAAACGCTTCCAAGCCGAGCTTTTCGCAACCCTGCTCTGCCATCGATTCGACACTCGACGGCGCCTCGGGAACTGCTTCGTTCATAGGGACCCCAATACAAGCCAATTGTCCTTAGGAAAATCTAACCTAAAACGTAGGCAATAACGAACAGGGCTGCAATGTTCTACACCTGTTGAATAGAAAATCGCAACGTGGGGAACAACGGAAACAATTCGGGGCCTTTGGGTTACGTTTCGCCCTCTCCGACCCATACGCCAGCGCCTTTAGGCGATACTGGTTGTAACGATCAAGGCTTACGCCGCACGGAAAGGAGACATTATGGGCATCTTTAAGAACGATGACCAAAAATCGAGCCAGTTTGGATTTGACGAGAAAAGCATGGCGGGCAAAGCCGTCAAGGCCGTGCGCTGGATTTACGCCATCACGGGCGTCTTAGCGCTCATTGCTGGTATCGCGCTGCTTTTTGCACCCGCCAAGTCCCTCGTCTTTTTGACGACTGTCCTGGGTTTTTACTTTGTAATCACTGCTGCCATCAGGCTGTTCACTGCCATTTTTGAGCCGCTGCTGCCCACCGGCTGGCGCGTGACGAGCATCATCTCCAACCTACTCATTATCTTGGGCGGCGCCATAATCCTGCGCAACCAGGCCTTCTCGACCGCGACGCTCACCACGATGGTGGTTATCGTGGCCGGCTTTGGCTGGATTGTCGAAGGTGTCATGTCCATTCTGGAGTCCGAGCTTTCGTCCAACCGCGCCCTCGCCATCCTGAGCGGCGCACTCTCCATCATCGCCGGCATGTTCGTGTTTATCTATCCGCTGTGGTCGGCCAAGATGCTCGTCATCTTTAGCGGCGCCGCACTGCTGGTGTTTGGCGTAACGCTGATTGTTCGTGCTATTCAATTTGGCAAACTGGTGCACTAGATGCCACGAACGCTCTTTATTGATGCAGACGCCTGCCCGGTCACGCGCGAGTCGATTGACTGCGCGCGGCGGGCGGGCGTCGCCGTTGTTATCGCCGGCAACAGCACGCAAAACCTAGAACGGCACATTCGCCGCGACGACCCGCGCGATGCTGAGCACGCGCGACGCGGATTTTGGGTCACGACGCTCGATGTGAGCGTTGGCGCCGACAGCGCCGACTTTGCCATTGTCGAACGCCTGCAGGCGGGCGACGTAGTCGTGACGCAGGACATTGGCTTGGCGAGCATGGTGCTCGGGCGCGATGCCGCCGCCATCGGCGTGCGCGGGCGCGTCTACGATAAGGCGACCATCGACATGCAACTGTTTATTCGCCACGAGGAAAAGAAGGTGCG
>USMR01000223.1 GCA_900555815.1 uncultured Collinsella sp. | reverse complement strand
CCTGACCGCGCTCGGGGTCGCGGCCGAGCTCGCGCACCAGACCCTTGTCCACGAGCGACGCGATGACGCCGTCGGAGTTGACGCCGCGGATGCCCTTAACAACCTCACGCGTGACGGGCTGGTGGTAGGCGATGACGGCCAGGGTCTCGAGAGCCGCCTGCGACAGCTTTTGCGTGTCCCAGCTCAGCACATAGGCCTCGACCACATCGTGGTAGGCGGGGTGTGTAAACAGACGCCAGCCGCCGGCGACCTCGCGCAGCTGAAAGCCGCGGTTGGCCTCCTCGTACTCAACCTTGAGCTCGGCCAAAAGCGACGCGCACTCGCCGGGGGCGATGTCGAGCGCGCTTGCCAGCGCAGACGCGCTCACGGGGTCGCTCGACACCAGCAGTAACGCCTCGAGGGCGCCTCTGAGGCTGTTTGCCTCCAGCGTGGAAAGGTTCGACATGGTTGCGGCTCCTATTCGGTGAGCCCGGGGCCCTCACCGGGCACGTATGCCTCGGCGCCCTCGACTCGGTTAATGCAGATGGTTCCAAAGATCTCGTCCTGGCTCAGCGTGAGCGAGCCGCGCTTGGCGAGTTCGAGCATGGCCAAGAAGGTGACGACGAGCTGCTCGGTGGTGGCGTCGCCGTCCAGCAGCTCGCGGAAGGTGCAGGTTTGGTGTGACATGGTAAAGCGGTCGACTGAGGCCACGGTCAGGTCGAGCGGTACGCGATGCGGCGCCACATGCTCGGCCTCCAGCAGGAAGGTCTGGCGCTTGCCGTCCAGGTCGGCACAGATGACGGCCAGGCCGCGCAGCGTGATGCCGGCCAGGTAGTCGGGCATGAGGCCCAAGAACTCGGGATCGGGGCCGGCCACACGCGGGTGCATGCGGCTCTCGGCCTGCATGCGAGCACCAAGGGCTGCCGCCGCGCCTTTAAACTGCTTGTAGGCAATCAGGCGCTGGATCAGGACCTCGCGCAAGGCGTCACCGTCGAGCGTGCTGAGCTCCTCGAGGTCTTCGTCGAACTCGTCATCGTCGTCATCGGCTTTGCGCGGGGCCTCCTGCGGCACCAGAGAGGCAGCCTTGATGTCCAAAAGGGTTGCCGCGACTAGCAAAAAGTCGCTCGCCACGTCCAGGTCCAGCGCCTCGATGCGCTCGGCCTCGGCAAGGTACTGCTCGGCCACCTCGCTGATAGAGATGGCGCCGATATCTACTTTTTGGCGGGTTACCAGCTGCAGCAGCAGGTCGAACGGTCCGCTGTAGACCTGCGTCGACACACGATACGACATATTCGACCTCCTTTGACGGCGCCTTCGCGGCGCGGTTTGGGTGCATGTTACGACCGCTTTGCAGGGTCGACCTGTAAGTTTACCTTAGATGCCGGCGATTGCGAAGTTGAGCAGCTGCTCAGCAAGCGGATACACGGTAACGTCGAAATAGCGGCCGATTACATCGATGCCGGTCCACATAGGCAGCAGGTATAGAACCAGGATGAGTATGGGCATAGCGTATTGCTGCAGGCGGTAATAGTTGTTGAGCGCTTTGCCCTTGAGGAAGGGCACGATGATCGACGAGCCATCAAGCGGCGGAATCGGGATGAGGTTAAAGAACGCGAGCGACAAGTTGACCACGATAAACGTGGCGCCGAAGTTCATGATTTGTGACGCCAGGGCAAAGGACATGCTGGTGTAGAGGCTGCCATAGGCCAGGCGCATGAGGACCGCGGCAAGACACGCGAGCGCGATATTCGATGCGGGGCCGGCTGCGCTCACCAGGACCTCGTCGCGCTTGGGGTGCTTGAGGTTGTTGAGGTAGACGGGCACGGGCTTGGCAAAGGCGAACACCGGGCCGCCGGCGGCAAGCATGAGCAGCGGCAGGATGATGGTGCCAAACGGGTCGATATGGTTGAGCGGGTTGAGCGAGACACGACCGCGTGATCGGGCTGTCTTGTCGCCGAGAGCCCAGGCTGCGGCGGCGTGCGCGCTCTCGTGGATAACGATGCCCAGGATGACGGCGACCGCGCTGGCGAGCAGGTTCATGAAGTAGCTGCTGGACATGGCGCTCCCCTAGCGGATGCGGCGCGAGGCGCGCGTGAGCAGGTAGTCAGCCACAAACAGGATGACGGCCACGATGGCGTAATCCAAGCGGAACACGCCGCCAAAGGGCGAGGTGATGACGCCGTAGCCGGCGATGGCGCTCGGCAGCGCGCGCGAAAGCTCAACGACAAAGCCCACGATCTGCAGCTTGGCGGTCAGGCCGCTAAAGCACAGCAGCACGGTCATCGCGCTCATAAAGATGCCGCAGATGCGACAAGCGATAGCGATGATGCTCATCGCCACGGCAGCGGCCTTACGAGAGTTCACGCGCGGTCTCCTCTTCGATCTGGGTGGAAAGTTCCAGCCATTCGTCCTCGAGCTTGGGTAGCTCTTGCTTAAGGCCGTTATATTCCCCCAGCGCGGCGTTGAACTTGTCTTGATCGGCATAAAGTTCTTCGCTTGCCATCAATTCCATAAGCTCGTCATAGCGGGCGCGCTTTTTGTCCAGCTCCGTCTCGATCTTCTTGAGCTGGTTGCGCACGCCCTTGAGCTTTTTGTTGAGTGCGGCGCGGGCCTGGGCCTCGGCGCGCTTTTGCTCCTTGGTCTTTTTGCCCTCGGCAGGTTTGGAAGCGGCGGCGGGCGCATCGGGCTGGGCCGCGGTGACCTTAGCGGATTTGGTCGCGGCCGGTGCACTCTCCCCTGCCACCTCGGCGGCGGCGCGGGCTGCGAGGTCCTCGCGCTTGTAGAGGTAGTAGTCGTAGTCGCCGTC
>USMR01000222.1 GCA_900555815.1 uncultured Collinsella sp. | reverse complement strand
AATGCCGTCTTAGCGGCGTTGGCGGCATCGGCTTTCTGCTGTTCTTTCTGCGCGCGGTGAAGCGACCAGACAAGGATGACGATGCCGGTGAGCAAAATGCAGATGACGACTGCCGCAATGACGATGCGGTTGCGGTAGAGAAGTCGAAACGCATCCGATTCTTGCGCCGAGTACGATGTGGGGGAATAACTGCTTGTAGAGAGCGATTCGCCAGCATTGACGATGCCCTTATTAATGATTCCCAACAGCACGGGCTTGCCGCGCGAAATCAAACACGATAGCTGTGCTGGGGACAATGATGCAACTTGCCTCCCCCTTATTGAGGGCTTCGCGTGCCTCGTTGTCATTCGGATACTCGGTTACCTTTGCGTCGGGGAATAGGTTTTCGAGCTCAAAACGGTTGACGATCGCGTCTGGTGTGCAAGCGATGTTCTTAAGGTCACTGTTCAGGTTGCTGCTGCTGTGAATGGCGGCTAGGGAAACCGTTCCCATCGGGTTTGACAGGATGACCCCTGCCTGCTCGGCAAGCCAGTAGTCGCGAAACAACGGTAGGGCGACATCGATGGTCCCTGTGGAAAGGGCTTTGGTCATTTGCTCGTTGTTCGAGAACGTTACTGTTGCAACCGTAATGCCAAACTTGTCGTGCAACGTCGTTGCAAGCGAGGCGAGCGACCCTTCCATTTCGCCGTCGTCATTTTGCGTGCAGTAGGGGAGTTTGTTTTTAAGATAGCCGATCGTGATGGTGTTGTCGTTTGCTTTGAGCCAGGAGCGCTCGGGGCCGGTGAGCGATGATGAGCCGCTGTTTTGGGCCGAGTAATTCGCCTTGACCTCGTCGTTATAACGTGGGTTGACGCGGGCGATTGCCGTCATGGCGGCATTGATATCGTTCATCAGGTCGGGGCGGCTTTTGGGGACGGCAAAATAGTAGTCACTCGAGCCAACGTAGAACATGGGCGACGCATCGGGCGACGAGATGGTGTCGTTCATGATGACGGCGTCGACTTCGTCGTTTGCGAGTGCGTCAAAGAGCATGGAGCCTCCGTCATACTCCCTGTATGTGCAGGTGATTCCTTCGTTGGCGAGCCACTGCTGGCCAACGAAGGTTTGCATAACACCGGAGTTGCAACCGATGGTAAGGCCCTGGAGCGCTTGGGGGTCACCCTTGGCCAGGTCGTCGCGATCGGGCTTGGCGTAGATGTAGTAGCGCTCGGTGCCCTCGGGGTTCGAGGAGAAGAGCAGCTTTTGGGCGCGTTCCTCGGAGTAGGAGATGTTGGGCATGAGGTCGATTTCGCCCGCCTCGAGCATGTCCATAAGCTCGATGAAGGTGCCGGAGACGTATTCGTATTGCCAGCCCGGCGTGTAGTATGACAGCGTCTGCAGGTAGTCATAACCCCAGCCCGAGAGACGCTCGCCGGGGGTGCCGTCCTGGAAGCCTTCGTTGTTGATAAGTCAGCCAACGCGGACCGTTTTGACCTGCTGATTGGAGTCGGCGGCAAAGGCAGGGGCGGGCGCGACGGCGCTCAGTACGGCGAGCGCGGTAAGCGCGGCGGCCAGGGTGCGACATATAACTGAACGAAGGACAGTGGCAGCTCTCACATGCAATCCTAACGAATCGAGACATTACCGCATAAGGATACCAGCTCAGCCTGCCCAGGCGGCCGCCGCACCGCTAAACGGTCCCGTCCGGCAGTTGGGGACAGTCCCTTTCTGCCGGCACAAAAGGAACGTCCCTAACTGCCGGTTGCCTAACTGCCGGTTGTGGGACAATACCGAGCAAACGTGATTGGGCGTCTGGGAAAAGGGGTCGAGATGAAAAAGCTGAGGACGCTGGGCGTTGTTTTGGGCCAGGCCGGTGTGGTGGGTATCAGGGGCCTGTTCCTCATCTTCTATCTGCTGTGCTCGACGGCTGTCTGGCTGTCCGAGCCCACGACCCTTACGTTTGGCGATGGCCTCTGGTTTAGCTTTGAGACCGTCTCGACCATCGGCTTTGGCGATATCCCGGCCGAAACGCCGGTCGCCCGTGCTATTACCGTCGTCCTGAGCGTCATCAGCATCTTCTACATTGCCATGCTCACGGGTGTGGCGGTGAACTACTGCAATACGCTCATCAAGCTGCGCCAAAAGGACACCATGGCGCGCTTTATGGACGATCTGGAGCATTTGGAAGAGCTCGATCGTGACGAGCTTGCCGATCTTTCGCGTCGCGTGCGCGAATATCGCCGCCGCCAACGCTAGGACGGGCGCCGCGCGTCACGATGAGGGGGACTGAATATGAATATCACCGTGTATCTGGGTGCCAGTGCCGGCAATGACCCGGCATTTCTGCCCGCGGTACAGGAGCTGGGCAACTGGATTGGCGCCAACGGACACGCGCTGGTATACGGCGGGTCCGAATCGGGCCTGATGGGCGCGCTCGCCGATAGTGTGCTCGATGCCGGCGGACACGTGACGGGTGTTGAGCCGAGCTTTTTTATCGAGGCCGAGTTTCAACATGACGGCATCGACGACCTTATCGTGACGAGCGATATGGCCGAGCGCAAAGCCAAGATGATTGAGCTCGGCGATGTGTTCATCGCCTTTCCCGGCGGGACGGGCACGCTCGAGGAGATTGCCGAGGTCATGTCCGCGGTGTCGTTGGGGCACCTGAGTGCTCCGTGCATTCTGTATAACCTGGACGGTTACTACAACGACCTCAAGGCGCTGCTCGGGCACATGATCGATAAAGGGCTTTCGAGCCCGAGGCGCCAGCACGGCAGCTACTTTGCCGCCGATTTGCGCGAGATTGCCTCGATTATC
>USMR01000221.1 GCA_900555815.1 uncultured Collinsella sp. | reverse complement strand
GCCCGTTTACGTACTTTAGCGACATGATCATCGGCGAGACCACCTGCGACGGCAAGAAGAAGATGTACGAGCTGCTCAACGAGCTCAAGCGCACGCACATTCTGCATCTTCCGCAGGGTCGCGATCGCGCCTACGAGCGTGAAGGCTGGTACGAGGAGTGCCGCCTGCTCAAGGAGGAGCTCGAGAACTTCTACGGTATTACGATCACCGATGACGACCTTCGTGCTGCCGTTCGTCGCCGCAACCGCTTGCGTGCGGCCCAGCTCGAGATGTTTGCGCTGCAGGCCAACCAGCCGGCGGCCATGAGCGGCGTCGATCTGATGAGCACCATGTTTGCCGGTACGTTCAGCTTTGATATCGAGGCCTATACGCAGCAGCTGGAGCAAAAGGTTGCCAAGCTGCGCGAGGCCTACGACGCGGGCGAGCGCCCGGTCGCGGCAGACGCCAAGCGCATTCTGATCACCGGCTGCCCGGTGGGCGGCGTGATCAACAAGATCGGTCGCACCATCGAGTCCAACGGCGGCGTGGTCGTTTGCATGGACGACTGCTCGGGCGAGCGTACGGCGGCCATGATGATCGACCCGGAGGCTCCCGACATCCTGCGCGCCATCGCCGACCGCTACCTGGATATCAACTGCTCGGTCATGACGCCCAACGACGGTCGTATGGACAACACCCTGGCCATGTGCGAGAAATACCACGTCGACGGTGTGGTGGAGAATGTGCTCCAGGCGTGCCACACCTTTAACGTGGAGAGTGCGCGCATGCAGGAGGCTGTCGAGGGTGCGGGTATTCCGTACATGAAGATCGAGACCGATTACAGCAACGGCGACATGGGCCAGATCGAGACCCGCATCGCCGCCTTCATCGAAACCCTCTAGCTTCCTCAGGCGCCGGATCTTGCTCCTCAAACCGTCGCTTGCGTACCCAAAGTACGCTGCGCTCCTCTTTCGGGGCAATCTCGGGCACCTCAGCACACCTTTAAGATGACGCTGTTCACGACTAAACTGTCAGATATTCTCAATCGATAAGGAGTACACCCATGCGTTACACAATCAAGACTTCCGGCCTCATGTGCGGCCACTGCGACGCCACCGTCGAGACGGCGTTGCTCAACGTTGCCGGCGTGACCGACGCCGACGCCGATCACGAGACCCAGACCGTCCAGGTGGAGTGTGCCGACACCGTGACCGCCGAGCAGCTCGCCGCCGCTGTCGAGGCTGCGGGCGAGAAGTTCCACGCCCTTTCGGTGACCGCCGCATAGCAGGCGCTGCCTACTCAATCCTCAGAAGTTGCGGTGAAATACGGACTGTTGAGCCGCCCTAGGCCTTTAAACAGTCCGTATTTCACCGCAACTGACGGGGGCATCCGGAAGATCGACCAGAAACGAGGACCCGCTATGATGGCAGACCATAAATCGGTGACCCGCATGCTCAAGACGGCACGCGGTCAGATCGACGGCATCCTGCGGATGGTCGATGAGGACCGCTACTGCGTCGATATTTCCACGCAGCTCATGGCCACACAGGCGCTCCTCGCGCGCATTAACGCCGACGTGCTCAAGGCGCATATCGAGGGCTGCGTGACTTCGGCAATCGAATCGGGCGACGAAGACCTCAAAGCCGCCAAGCTCGCCGAAATCGAACGCGTCGTCGACAAACTCTCCAAGTAATTGGGGCATTGGGGACAGACTTCTTTGCACCGTCTTGGTATTCCGGGGACAGGTACGTTTGCACCACATTGGTGCAGATTAACCTGTCCCCCTTGCTCTAAATCGGGTATAAAGGCGTGCGGCATATCGAATGAAAGGCAATTTGCATGAATGACTTTATGAAGGGCCGCAATGGCGCTGACGAACTCACCATCGTGATGGGCTTCGCAGGCATTATCATCGCCATGATCGGTTCGATGGCTCGTATCCAGTGGCTCAGCTGGATTGCCATCGCCGTAATCGTGATTGGCGTGCTGCGCGGCCTGTCCAAAAATATCGATGCACGTCGCAAGGAGAACGAGGCCTTTGTCGCCGCGACTGCAAACGTACCCGGCTTGGGCAAGTTTGTAGCTAGCTTGGGCGGCGGAGCTGCAGCGGCCAACGCCTCGCGCGCAGCCGGTACTAGCAAGGAAGACTTTGAACGTGCCAAGCGCACAGCCAAGAAGATGTGGAAGGGCCGCAAGACCACGGCCTATCTCAAGTGCCCCAACTGCGGCCAGATGCTCTCCGTTCCCAAGGGCAAAGGCAAGATCCGCGTCACCTGCCCCAAGTGCCATGCCAAGATGGAGACGCGCTCATAGCCGCCATACCATGGGACAAATAAAAGCCGAGGCCTCGCACTGGGACCTCGGCTTTTTCTGATTATGACAAAAGGATTGTCCCTTTGTCGCATCGCCATATCGCGCGCTTACGCCACGCCATCGCGGGCAAGCTCCTCGGCCAACGCCTCGGCAGGCATGGCCATAATCGCGTCGAGCTCGGCGTCCACCTCGGGAATACGCTTCACCTTGAGCTTGCGTACCAGATCACCGCGACACATCACATGTATCGGCTCACGCAGAGCGCACAGATTATCGAGAGGATTCTCGCGCGTTACCAAGATATCGGCAGCCTTGCCGCACTCGATCGCGCCAGTATCGCCGCCCAGCCCCAGCAGCTCGGCATTAACCTGCGTGGCTGTATGCAGTGCGAAGGCGTTGCTCACGTCGACATACTTGGCAAAATAGGCGACCTCGCGCCACATGTCATACTGCGTCACGAACGGGCAGCTTGAGTCCGTGCCAAGGCCCACCTTAACGCCAGCTTCCAGTGCGGCACGGGCGCTCT
>USMR01000220.1 GCA_900555815.1 uncultured Collinsella sp. | reverse complement strand
CTTGCTGACCGCTTCGGACGACTGGAAGCAGCCGCACAGCGTGTCAATCGCCTGATCGTCCGCCGGATTCAGGGAGTAGAGGATCGTGCGGGGCAGCCCCGACGCCGACTCGACTGCGCCAAGGAACGCTGCCATCTGGTCAACGGGCGTATAGTTGTTGATGGTATCGTAGCCAGTGTCCGGGCCGAGCTTCTCGAACATCACGCGGTTGTTGTCGCGGCGGCAGCCGTAGTGCAGCTGCATCGTCCAGTTCAGCTTCTTGTACTGCGCGGCGCAGAAGAGCAGCATCGCCGTCTTGAACTGCGCGACTTCGGTGTCCGTCAGCGTCTCGCCCGCCGCCTTCTTGGCGAAGATGGCTTCAATCGCGGCATCATCCGCCGGCTCATAGACCACATAATTCAGGCAGTGGTCAGACAGACGGCAGTTGTTCTCTTTGAAGTACGCCATGCGCTTTTCCAGCGCCGCCTTCAAGTCCGCGAAGGAGTGGATTTCCATCTCCGCCGCCTTTTCCAGCTTGGCGATGTACGCCATGAAGTCCGGCTTCTCGATGTTGACTGCCTTGTCAGGGCGCCATGCGGGCAGCACGTTCGTCTTGAAGGACTTGTCCGCCAGCAGCTTCTGGTGATACTCCAGCGTATCCACCGGGTCGTCGGTGGTGCAGATGGTTTCGACGTTGCTCATGGCAATCAGGCCGCGCGTGGTGTAGCCGGGCTTTTGCAGCGTCTCGTTGGCGAGGTTCCACACTTCGTCAGCGGTCTTGGCGCTCAGCGTACCGTGATAGCCGAAGAAGCGCTGCAGTTCCAGATGCGTCCAGTGGTACAGCGGATTGCCGATTGCCTTGCCGACAACTTCCGCCCACTTGCAGAACTTCTCGTAGTCGCTCGCGCCGCCGGTAATGTAGTATTCATCCACGCCCGCGCAGCGCATCAGGCGCCACTTGTAGTGGTCGCCGCCCAGCCAAACCTCGGTGATGTTCTCGAAACGCTTGTCCTCCCAAATCTCCTTAGGAGAAATGTGGCAGTGATAGTCGACGATGGGCATGCCCTCGGCAAAGTTGTGGAACAGCTCCTCGCCGGTCTTGGTGCTCAGCAGGAAATCCTGATCGTCCATAAAGTTTTTCATCAAACAGCCCCTTTGCTGGCAAGGCGGGCGCACGGCGCGCTCGTTATCCTTTAGGTGAACGTTCACTATACTAATCCATTGCACCTCAAAAGGTGAACGTTCACCTAACCACCACGGGGTGAACGGTAGATTTTGCCCGTTCAACGGTTGCTGGAGATGTGACTTGCATGTATTGCGGACTGGTTGGCGTCCCCGAACACCGAACTTGAGCGCTTTTGCTCAGGTGGGTCATGTCCCGACGTACATTTTTGGGAGTATTCAGCATTGGAGCGCGCCGTGCGCCATCCTCAGCGTCCTATTTGGAACGCAGATAGCGCCCGATCGGCATAAAAAGTGCCCCCGATGGCAAATTACGCCATCGGGGGCACTTAAAACAGTCGTTCTGCACCTCATTCAGGGCATGCCAATGCTGAATACTCCCAAAAATGCACGTCGCAAGAGGGGGTACCTGCTCAATCGGCTAAATACCCGCAAGTTCGCAGTAGCGGTCGACATTGCTGGCAAATACCATCTCGACGGCGCCCTTCTGGACGGGCCCCGTCGGGGTCCTTCCCCACAGCAAATAATCGCCCAGTGTCTTGGCGCCGCGATACGCCAGGCTCGTCGGGTCCTTATAGACAATATTGGTAAAGATACCGCGGCGCAAGGCCAGGGCGCTTTCGGGAAACAGGTCGTTGCCGATCACCATGACCTGACCGGCCTTGCCGGTCGAGACGAGCGCGTCGGCAACCACTTCGGAACCAACGGCAAAAACGCTACAGATAAGTTCGGGGGCGTCCGGCGCACTCAAGCGCTTTTCGAGCTCATGCTCGAGTTGTTTGACTTGCGCATGGGCACCTGCAAGATCCTCAACCTGCCATGGAATATCACGTTCGCGCAGGTAATTGTGGAAGGCGCGGGCGGTTAGATAGTGCGAATCGGTATATGGGTCGCCTGTCAAAAGGAGCACGCGGGCGTCGGCCCCAGAAGCATGGACCAGGTTTGCCGCCTGCTCGGCCATAAGGCTGCCTGCCGTCGAATAATCGGCCAAGCTCGCACCCAAACGATTCAAATGCGGACGGTCGCCGTCGACAAGCTCAATCGTCACGCCCGCCTCGGCGATCTGCCCCAAAAGCTCAGTCGCACGATCGTCGCCCGGCGCATAGGCGAGCAAGCCATCAATCTTCTCGCCCACCTGCAGACGCTCGTCGATTTGCTCGAGTGCATCAGCGTAGCCGCCCACGCCAAATTCAACGCGCTCAACCGTAATGCCCCGGTCGATGACCTCCTGTTCAAAGCGATTGCAGCCTTCCCACAGGTAACGGAAAAAGTACGCTCCCTCGCGCGATGCGCGGGGCAGGCAAAACACCAGATTGATATCCTTGCGGCGCAGGCTTGAGGCACTTGTGTTGCGGTGATAGCCCATGGCCTCGGCCTTAGCGTTCACCTTGGCGCGCACGGATTCGCTCACGCCGGCCTTTCCCGTCAGAGCCTTGTGCACGGTATTGATGGAAACGCCAAGCTCGGCGGCTATGTCCTTCATGGTTACGCGAGCGCTCATGCGGTTACTCCGTTATAGATAAGTTGCCAATTAATAGTCCAGTTAACGATACCCCAAAAATACTCTTCGACTCGCCGTGCTCTCCCTCAAATGCACAAAGCGCCCCGCGAACGGATGCCCGCGGAGCGCTTGGATGTCCGGACCTTATTTGATACCGC
>USMR01000219.1 GCA_900555815.1 uncultured Collinsella sp. | reverse complement strand
CGTGGCCGCGCGATCCGCAGGCTGCCGTCAATGGCGCCGCAGTTCCTGCGCTCGGCACCGGCTATCGCCGTATCTTCACTCTCAAGCAACGTGAGCTCACGCAAACCGTCGCTTGGCTGGTCGATGGCGTCGAAGCACTCGACCGCTATGGCGTGGATATCCCGGAAGATGCCCGCGTACTCGCGCGACGATGCTGGCCGGGAGCCCTGACTATCGTGGTCAAGGCAGCCCCCTGCGTGCCGACCTTTATGCGCGCTGCCGACGACACCGTGGCCCTGCGCGCTTCGGCCTCTCCCGTGGTCCAAGCGCTCATCCGCGCCTGCGGCAGTCCCCTTGCCTGCACGAGCGCCAACACGCACGGCGCGCCTTCGCCGGCAAGCTTTGCCGCCGTCGAGGGTCGCATCCTGGAGGGGGTCGATGTTGCCGTCGACGCCGGTGAGACCCCGTGTCGCGACGCCTCGACCATTGTGTCGTTCCAGCACGGCGGGCTCCAGATCCTGCGCCAAGGCGCACTTCCCGCATCAGAGATCGAGCGGGTCCTGTCCGACCCGATGCAATAGAAAGGTGTAAGCGATGTCGTTGAATCTGGGCAGCTTGGGCATGGAAGATGCCTCGTTTAACTTTGGCGGTTCCTACATCATGGCGCTCGACTGCGGCACCACCTCGGTACTTGCGACCATCGTCGACGAGTATGGATGCATCGTCGCGCAGGCACGTCGCAGCGTCAAAACGAGTTTTCCGCGTCCCGGTTGGGTAGAGCAAGACCCCATGACGGTCCTTGCCAGCCAGATTGCCGTCATGATGGAGGTTCAGTTTAAGAGCGGCATCCATTCTGACCGCATCGCCGCCATCGGCATCTCCAACCAGCGCGAGACCACGGTGGTCTGGGACCGCGTGAGCGGCCAGCCCATCTATAACGCCATCGTCTGGCAGTGCCGCCGTACCGCGCCGGCGATCGACGCGTTGGTTGAACAGGGTTGCGAGGAGCTGGTGCGCTCCCGCACGGGACTCACGCTTGACCCGTATTTCTCGGCCTCCAAGGTGCAGTGGATTCTCGACAACGTCGACGGCGCACGCGAGAGCGCGGCGGCGGGCGACCTCATGTTTGGCACCATCGACACCTGGCTCATCTACAACCTCACCGGCGGCCAGGTCTTTGCCACCGACTACACCAATGCCAGCCGCACGGCACTCTTTAATATCCATACGCTCGATTGGGACGACGACCTGCTGGCGCTCTTTGACGTCCCACGTTCCATGATGCCCGAGGTTCGCTGGAGCTCGGGCGACTACGGCCGCGTCGCGAGCGACATCATGACCAACATGCCGCCCATCATGGGCGTGGCGGGTGACCAACAGGCGTCGCTGTTCGGCCACTGCTGTTTCCGTCCCGGCCAGACCAAAAACACCTATGGCACGGGCTGCTTTATGCTCATGAACACCGGCGACGAGATCGTCGAATCCAAGAATGGCCTGGTCTCCACGATCGGTATCGCCGCGGACGGCAAGATCAGCTATGCGCTCGAGGGTTCTATCTTTGCCGCCGGCTCAACCATGAACTGGCTGCGCAACAACATGGGCATCATCTCGAGTGTGAGCGAGTCCGCGCAACTCGCCGCTTCGATCAACGACAACGAGGGCTGCTACTTCGTCCCCGCCTTCGCTGGCCTGGGCGCTCCCTGGTGGGACCCGCGTGCCCGCGGTATCGTGTGCGGCCTGACCGGTGCCTCGAGTCGCGCGACCATTGTGCGTGCGGCCTGCGAGTCCATGGGCTACCAGAGCTATGACGTGCTGCGCGCCATGGAGCAGGACGTGGGACTTTCGATTGAGCGCCTGTCCGTCGATGGCGGCGCCTCACGCAACGAGTTCATCATGCAATTCCAGGCCGACCTGCTGGATATCCCCGTGCTGCAATGCGAGACGGTGGAGACCACGGCAATCGGTGCCGCGTACTTGGCGGGTCTTGCCGTCGGCTATTGGGAAGACCTGGAAGAACTGGAGCAAAATGCCCAGATCGTTAGGACCTTCCTTCCCCACATGTCCGCCGAGCGCCGCGAGCAAAACCTTGCGGGCTGGCGTGATGCAGTCAGGCGCTCGCTCAGCACCGCACAGTAGGGTTGTGATGGGCTGCTCGATATAACAAACCGCTAAACTAATGCATGGCGTGCGGCGGCAACATTGCTTCGCGCCTTGTCAGCAAGGCCGTTTTGCGGCCGCAACGAAAGGGGCAATCAACCCATGACCGTCACCTACGACGCGTCCCGTGTGACGCTTGTCGATCACCCGCTCGTCCAGCACAAGCTGTCGATCCTGCGCGACAAAAACACCGGCACCAACCAGTTCCGCCAGCTCGTGCGCGAGCTCGCACTTTTTGACGGCTACGAGGCCATGCGCGACCTGCCCATGGAAGACGTCGAAGTCGAGACCCCCATCACCACCGCAACGTTTAAGCAGCTTGCCGGCAAAAAGCTCGCCATCGTTCCCATCCTGCGTGCGGGCCTTGGCATGGTCGACGGTATCCTCGACCTGGTGCCCTCCGCTCGCGTGGGCCACATCGGCATGGTGCTGTGCGATGAGGGCGACACCGTGCTGCTGCCCACCCCCTGCTACCCGGTGTTCATTGCGGGCAGTCTGCTGGGCGGCGCAAAACCCTGGTATTACCCGCTGACCAAAGAGCATGGCTTCCTGCCTTACGTGAAGGATATCCCGGAGGATGTGGCCCGCAAGGCAAAGTATATGATCGTCTCCCTGCCCGCAAACCCGGTGGGCAGCGTGGGCACGCCGGAGCTGTACGCCGAGTTGGTGGCCTTTGCAAAGAAGTA
>USMR01000218.1 GCA_900555815.1 uncultured Collinsella sp. | reverse complement strand
GCCACCGTTCCTGGCTTTACCAAGTCCGAGGCCGAGGTTGGTCCCAATCTGCTGCACGCCATCAAGAACGCCCCGGGTCGCGTGTTCGTCGCGTCGTTCTCGAGCCACATTCATCGCCTGCAGCAGATCTGCGATGCCGCCCGTAAGTGCGGCCGTAAGGTCGTTGTGACCGGTCGCTCCATGCTCACGAACACCCGCGTGGCGCGCGAGCTCGGTTATCTCAACATCGACGATGCCGATATCATCGATGCCTTCGATATCGATAACCTGCCCGACGACAAGATCGTCGTCATGTGCACCGGTTCGCAGGGCGAGCCGCTGTCGGCCCTGTCCCGCATGGCCAATGGCGAGCACAAGACGCTCTCCATCCACGAGGGCGATACCGTCATCCTCTCAGCAACTCCCGTTCCCGGCAACGAGAAGGCCGTCCAGCAGGTCGTCAACAGCCTGGCCAAGCTCGGCTGCGACGTGTGGGATAAGAACCGCGCTCTCGTCCACGTCTCCGGTCACGGTAGCCAGGAGGAGCTCAAGCTCCTGATGGCCATGGCCAAACCCACGTACTTTATGCCGGTTCACGGTGAGGCCGTGCATCTGCGCGCTCATGCCCAGCTCGCCCGCAAGATGGGCATCAAGGACGATCATATCTTTATCCTCGATAACGGCGACACGCTCGAGATGCGCGGCGGTATCGTCAAACGCGGTACGCCCGTCGAGTCCGGCGTCGTCTACGTCGACGGCCTGCGTATCGGCGATACCGACCCCATCGTCCTGCGCGATCGTCAGAAGCTCGCCAACGACGGTATGGTTACCGCTGTTGCCATCGTCTCGCTCAAGCACAAGAAGATCGAGGCCATCGAGTTCTCGGGCCGCGGTGTCTCGTTTGCCATCGACGACCAGTTCTCCGAGGATGCCTCCGCATCCATTATGAAGACGATCGAGAAGGGCAAGTTTAGCTTTACGAGCAGCGGCTCCGATGCCATTCGCAAGGCCGTGCGCGATTCGCTCTCCAACTTTATTTGGAGCCGTACGCGCACCCGTCCGATGATCATCCCGGTCGTCATGGAGGTTTAGTTTGGCGCGCGGATCTGCACAAAACGCCAAAGGCAATAAGGCCAATAACCAACCGGCATCTGCTAAGGGTGCCGGTTCCCATCTGCGTGCCAATAAGGGCCACGAGGCCGACTTCGACGATTTTGAGCCCTTGGTCGAGCCCTCGGCCAACCGCGATATCGCCGGCGTGGTCATCGCCGTTTTGGCGATTGCGTCCTTCATTGCCGTGATTTCGCCGGCGACCGCACCCGTTACGGCTGCGGTTGCTGGTTTCTACCACCTGGGCTTTGGTCTGGGCGCCTACGTGCTGCCGATCGTCATTTTGCTGTTTGCCGCCACACTCTTTTTAGGCGAGGACTCGCCGCTCAACGTGCGCTCTGTTGCGGGCGGCGCCGTGGTCTTTATCGCCGTCGTTTCCATTCTTTCGCTGATGGTGCCGGGTACGAGTGTCTCGTGTGACCTTATGTTCACGCCGCAAAATTTGTCCGCCTCGGGTGGCTACATCGGTGCGTTTATTGCGAGTGCGCTGCAGAATGCCCTGGGTAAGCCTATCGCGATGGTAGTCCTGTTGGGCCTTGTCGTCGTGGGCTTGGTCATCATCGGCTTTTCGGTTGGCGGCGTGCTGCGCTCTGCTCGCGACCGTGCGGCCGATTTTGCCGAGCGCCGTCGTGCCGATGTTAACGCGAGTCCGTGGGGTGACGACGAAGCCCTGTCGGTGCCCGGCGTTGCCCGTCCGCACCTGAGCATTCTTCGTCAAAAGGGCTCCGATGCTGCAGTGACCACGGTCATGGGCAACGATGTGGACCCGGTTTTGGACAATGACGACGAGGACGAGGATCCGTTTGTCGACGTATCCGATGCCGTGAAGGCCGAGCGCGCTAAGACGACGCTGCTGCCGCGCCGCCATGCCAAGAAGGGCAAGGCTGCGCCTAAGCTCAATACGAGTGAGCCCGACCCGTCTTGGTCCGATAGCGAGATTGAGCTCACTGAGGGCGATGACGAGGACGACGAGGCGCCGATTGAGACCGCAAAGACAACTTTGCTGCCGAGTCGCCATGCCAAGCGCGAACAGGTAACCGGCCAGCTTTCGATGGAAGACGACCCCGATAAGATTGACGAGTCCGAGCCGCCGTTTGCCGTGAATCCTGTCTCGGCAGCACCTCAGATTCCCGACTTCTTGAAGCATCCCAAGGTTGCCGATGCGCCTGCCTCGAGTGCTGTCGGATCGGCTGCGGCTAGGGATGGGGGAGCGGACGGCGGCGCCGCAGATAACGAGGGCGAAGAAGAGGATGGCCTTCAGCTTCCGCCACTCGAAATCCTGCATGCCAACCCGCAGTCGGCGTCCTCCGCGTCTTCTGACAAGGAGCTGGAACAGACTGCCGAGTCGCTTCAGTCCACGTTGCTTGAGTTTGGCCGCAGTGCCCGCGTGGTCGGCTGGATCGCCGGCCCCACGGTGACGACCTTTAAGCTGCAACCTGGCGAGGGCGAGCGCGTGAGCAAGATCTCGAGCCTCGAGGACGATATCGCGCTTTCGCTCGCTGCCCAGTCGGTGCGTATCTTTGCCCCGATCCCCGGCACCTCGCTCGTGGGCATCGAGATCCCCAATCGCAAGCGCCAGAACGTCAACCTGGGCGACGTGCTGCCCTATGTGAAGGGCGGTCCGCTCGAGCTCGCAATCGGGCGCGATGCCGAGGGCACGCCGGTCGTCGCCGACCTTGCCAAGAAGCCCCACCAGCTGAACCCCGGTACCACTGGTTCCAGTAAAACCGTGATGAACC
>USMR01000217.1 GCA_900555815.1 uncultured Collinsella sp. | reverse complement strand
TTCTTGCTTTGGCCGAACGCGGTGGCGCGGCTATCGGTTGACGCGAACTGTTTGCGGGCCTCTTGGACGACGATGCGCCAAGGGGCCCGCGTCTGCTATTTACAAAAGCGCTGCCTTGATGACGGGAGCTTCGACGAGCTTTTCGGCAGCCTTATCGTCGGAATCGTTTAGTGCTGCCAGACTGCGGTAGACCCACTCGTTGACCTGGGTGTTCTTGACGCCTGCGGTCTGCATAAGGGCGCCTACCTCGCGGATTGCTGCGAGCAGATCGGCTTTGGGACCCGCGAGCTCGACCTCGATGCCGTGGTAGGCGGCCACGCCGCGGTTCTCACTCACGTGGTCGATAAAGCCCTCGACGGTCTCAAGCTGCTGGGCGAGAGCTGCATCATCGTCAGCGTCCAGCGCGACGAGTGCGTTCGATACCGTGAGAGCGGGATGTCCGCAGGGGACAAAGCCTTCGATGACATCCATAGCTTCGGTAATGGTTGAGCCCAGACCTGCGAGGGCATTGACGAGTTGCTGCTTGGTATCCATAACGGTCCTTTCGACGGGCAATTTTGCTTGGCGAAAATATACGTGACGCGATCGGTAGCAAAAGTGCGAAGTGCGGCGCACATTGGGGTCTTCACAGCTCGTGCATAGAACAACTGTCCGCTTTCAGAACGTGGTAAGATAGCACTCCACAAGCGGGGCTCGCCCCGCATGTTCCTTGAAAAGTCGACGGGTGTTGGGCGCTCGTGCCCAATGCCATCCAGACTTTCCCAACATTCGGGGGCGACTGGTTTCGACACGATAGCCCTGAGAGAGGAAGCAAGCCGAGGTCTCCTCGCCTCGTTAAACAGGGGTACCGTCAAATTGAATTGACAACAACTCTTCTTTTGAGCCTATGGCTCTCGCTGCTTAATTTATAGCGGCGCGTCAATCCGGTGATTTCCCCGACACCGGCGCGATGTCATGTTAGGGGAATGCTCCTGCGCACGTAATCGGTATGGCGCGGGCTAAGACCGAACCGGTTAGGACGCCGCGAGCGTGTCGCTGCGCGCAAAGCGTCCGAGACTAAACCAGCGACTGAGCTTGGAGATGCCAATCAGGGGGCTTTCGTGGACCGGAGTTCGATTCTCCGCGCCTCCACCAATAGTTACAAGCAGGTAGAGAAGTGTCTCTACCTGCTTTTTTATTACTTACAGATACCGTGGAGAATCGAACTCTATGCAGGGCGCGGGCGTAAAGAAAACGCGTAAGCGTTTTTAGCCCGCGGGCGAGGACGCCGGCAGGCGGCCGAAGCCGGTGCGTATTTGCGTAGCAAATACGCGGATTCTCCGCGCAATGCTTCAGCCAGATATAGATGCGATGCCGACAGCATATCTGCTGGCTGTGCCTCGCGCCGACAGATCTCCTTCATCCGCGGAGAATCGAACTCTATGCAGGGCGCGGGCGTAAAGAAAACGCCGCGTCAACGCAGGCCGGGACGCGCTTTCCCGATGGCAGCCCAGGCGGAAAGCGCATCCCGGAATCTAAGCTCGAAATGGGATTCATTTTCCTGATGACGGGCTCAGCGGAAAATGCGACCCGGAATTTGCTCTGAGAACGGGACACGCTTTCCCGCCGACCGCCCCGCCCTCCTCAACTCCAAAACCCATGCGCTCTCTATCCCAAAACTGGGTAGAAGAAGCCCAAACGAAACAGCAGGAGGTCAACATGACTGCAGAAGATAAGGCAAAGAACGCCGGCAAGGTCGCGCTTGTTTTGGAGGGCGGCAGCTTCCGCGGGCAATTTACCGCAGGCGTGCTCGACGTCCTCATGGAGGCTGGCGTCGAGATTCCGGCGGTATATGGCGTATCGGCCGGTGCCCTCAACGGCGTGAACTACAAGTCGCACCAGATCGGCCGTGCCAACCGCATCAACCTGGCTTTCTGCAACGACAACCGCTTCATGGGTGCCGCATCGTTTGCGTCTACGGGTTCTATTGTGGGCTACGACTTTATCTTCAACGATGTCCAGGACCGCCTGGATCCCTTTGACAACGAGACGTTTGATGCGAGCCCCATCGAGATGTACGCCGTCGCGACGGACATGCTCTTTGGAACCGCCGCGTACCTGCCGGTCAAAAGCGCCGTGCTCGACCTCGATGCCGTGCGCGCCTCGACGTCGCTGCCGCTGGTGACGCCGCCGGTCGAGATTGACGGGCACAAATACGTCGACGGTGGCGTAGCCGATTCGGTTCCCATCGAGCACGTGCTGGAGGAGGCGGGCTTCGATCGCGCGGTTGTCATTGTCACGCAGGACCGCTCGTACGAGAAAAAGCCCTACGAGTTTATGCCCGCCGCGCGCGCCCGCTATGCCGACTACCCCTACCTGCTCGAGGCTATCGAGACGCGCCACGACCGCTATAACATCCAGCGCATGCATCTGTGGAAGTATGAGCGCGAGGGCCGTGCGCTGGTCATTGCTCCGCAAAAGCCGGTCGAGGTTGGCCATGTCGAGCACGATCCGGCAAAGCTTTTGGACCTGTATATCCAGGGCCGTCAGGAGGCAAAGCGCCTGCTCGCGGAAATCCAAGAGTTCGTTGAACGCTAGCGACGGCGAACCCTCAAAAAATGGCAACAGCTAAAGAGCTGGAAAAATCACGGCTCGTGGATGACATGTGCAGAAACTCTGGTCGGAGCCAAAATACCTGTTGACTCGGACGGCGAGCGGGGTAATATGGACGGGTTACTTGCAGAGCCCCGTGAATCTCTGTAACAACACGTACTGTACATGGAGGAGTCTAAGTGATTTCGAAATCGACTCACTACGCCAAGCAGGGCGAGGTCCAGCGCAACTGGGTTCTCGTCG
>USMR01000216.1 GCA_900555815.1 uncultured Collinsella sp. | reverse complement strand
AAATGCGAAAGTCAGTATACACGAGGAATCGCAAAGTGCAAACAGAAAAGTTGGCATTTTTTAAAACGCTTGGCCGCGTTTGGCGTTGCAGCGGGGTTTGAGATGCCAAAAACGGCTTCCGACCAGCGTAGTTGATCAACTCAATTGTTCAAAAGGGGTATTTATAAGCGATTTGGCAATGAATTTAAAAATCTTTGGGTGGTGCTGTGGGCCACTGGTATGCATTTTGTGACCACAACCATGCGCCCGTTGACCTGCGACTTGGCTCAGCTTGTCCTCACGGCACCGTATCTTGTCCACAGATCCGTCAAGCTTTTGGTCAGCATTTGGTTGGAATGCGCATGAAACGTCGTGCGAGTATGGGCATATGTGGAGGTCATGAGGTTGTAGCTGCATATTCTTGCAGCCTAGGAGGTTGAAAGATATTATTGCCAAGTCTTTTCCTGCTTCAGGCGCACCTTCACGACCTGAAGCCACATTTGCCCAGAGGAGGTGACAATATGAAGGCTTATGAACTGCTGTTCTTTGTTGACCCGTCGCTCGACCCCGAGACTCGTCTCGCTGTTATGAAGCGTATCGATACCACGATCGCTGAGGGCGCTGGCAAGGTCGACTGCGTTTACGAGTGGGGCTAGAGATAGCTCGACTACGATATCAACGACCTCACCGATGGTGACTACACCCTCATCAACTTCCACGCAGATCCTACCCAGATCGCCGAGCTTGATCGCGTCCTGCGCATCACCGACGCTGTGGTCCGCCACATGATCGTCCGTCGCGACGACCAGGAGTAAGACTGTCGTTTTGGACTGGGCTTGTGCCCCAAGAGGAAGTAGTGAGTTATGAGCATCAATCGAGTGAACATCACCGGTAACCTCACCCGCGATCCCGAGCTGCGCGCCACAGCCGGCGGAACCCAGGTTCTGTCCTTTGGCGTCGCCGTGAACGATCGTCGCCGCAACGCGCAGACTGGCGAGTGGGAGGACTATCCCAACTTTGTCGACTGCACCATGTTCGGCACCCGCGCCGAGGCCGTGAGCCGTTTCCTGGCAAAGGGAAACAAGGTCGCGATCGAGGGCAAGCTGCGCTACAGCTCTTGGGAGCGCGACGGCCAGCGCCGGAGCAAACTTGAGGTCATCGTCGATGAGATCGAGTTTATGAGCTCCCGTGGTGGCCAGGGTGGCTACGACCAGGGCGGTTACGCCCCCGCAGCTCCCGCGCCTGCAGCACGTCCTGCCGCGCCGGTGGCTACGCCGCCCGCGGTCGACGTCTACGATGAGGACATCCCGTTCTAAGGGTTGTTCACCTATTTTTGAGTGAGAGGCGGCTTCGGTTCGCCGAAGTTGCCAAATGAAAGGTATTTTGACATGGCTAATGATTTTTCTGCACGTCAGCCGCGTCGTAAGTACTGCCAGTTCTGCAAGGAGAACACTGAGTTCATCGACTATAAGGACACTCAGCTTCTCCGTAAGTACATGACCGACCGTGGCAAGATCAAGCCCCGTCGCGTCACTGGCGCTTGCACGCAGCATCAGCATGACATCGCCAACGCCATCAAGCGCGCCCGCGAGATGGCTCTCCTGCCGTACACCGTCCCCGTGGTTTCCTCTCGTGGCAACCGCGACCGCGGCTAAGAAGGGAGACGCATCATGAAGGTTATTCTTCTCGATGAGATCAAGGGCAAGGGCGGCGAGGGTGACGTCGTAGAGGTCGCTCAGGGTTACGCTGAGAACTTCCTGTTCCCCAAGAAGCTCGCTGTTGCCGCCACCAAGGGCAACCTCAAGCAGCTTGACGAGCGTCGCAACAACATCGCCAAGCGCGAGGCCGTCCGTCTGGCTACCGCCAACGAGACCAAGGCTGCCTTCGAGGGCAAGACGGTCACCGTTGACGTCAAGGTCGGCGACGAGGGCATCCTCTTTGGCTCCGTTACCGCCGCTATGGTCGCTGACGCCATCAAGGCTCAGCTCGGTATGGACATCGACCGCAAGCGCGTCGAGCTCGGTAAGCCCATCAAGGTTGCCGGTGCCCACACCGTTGCCATCTCGCTGTACCGCGAGATCAAGGCCGAGGTTGTCGTTCTCGTCGGCGTTACCGCCGAGGAGCTCGCTGCCGAGGCTGAGGTCGAGGAGGCCGCTGAGGTCGCCGAGGCCGAGACCGCCGAGGTCGAGACTGAGGCTGCTGCCGAGTAGCATTTGCTGCAACGCAACAATCTTGTTCTAAGAAGGGCGCTCTGGGAAACCAGGGCGCCCTTTTGTTTTTTGCGCTGAGTGAGTGTCATGGTGAACGTTGCGTCGAAGTCCTATATACAGGACCGTTCATCCGTTTGGTTCGGTGATGATTGGCGGCGCGCGGCGCGTTTTGGGACCGTGGCTGATACTATGGATGCTCGCAAGCGATATGAATGAGGATGCTCATGGCATATGACGATAGGGAGACGGGGCTGACGGTCGAGGACCGCGGCTCAAAGTTGGGTCTTCCCCAAAACCAAGATGCAGAGGCCAATGTACTGGCCGCTATGCTGCTATCGCCCGAGGTGGTCGAAGAGGCCCAGGTCGAGCTGCAGCCCGATGATTTCTACCGGCCCATTCATAAGACCATCTACACCGCGATGGTCGATATGTACAACAGCCGCATTCCCATCGACTCCATCTCGCTGATCGATTACCTGCGAAGCATCAACAAGCTCGATGCCGTGGGCGGCGAGGCCTACATTTTGGAGCTGATGGGTCAGACTCTGTCGCTCGTGAACTGGCAGCACCATGCCGCCATCGTTCGTCGCGATTCGATGCTGCGCGAGCTGATCGGCGCCACCAACGAGATCAACGCGCTGGCATATAACGCC
>USMR01000215.1 GCA_900555815.1 uncultured Collinsella sp. | reverse complement strand
GCGGTACCTTTCAGATCGTATACTCGGTGCCTGGCCTTTGTGTCGGCATAATGATTAGCATGTTGCTGCTCTATATCATCTGCCAGGAGCAACTGATCTCGACTGACCCGTTGACTGGACTCAACAACCGCAACCGTTTTGAGACCTATATGCTGTCGCTCTTTTCAAATGTGGATCAGGCCGAAGATGTATATCTGCTTATGATGGACGCTGACGGCTTTAAGCAGATTAACGATCGCTATGGACATGTGGAGGGCGACCATGCTCTTCAGGTAATATCCGCTGCGCTCAAAGAGGTCTGCTCGGCGTCTGGTGGCTTTATCGCGCGTTATGGTGGCGATGAGTTCGTGGTGCTCCAAAAGGCGGCGGCGGAACAGGATATCATGCATCTGTGCGCGACAATCAACGACGAGCTCGCGCATGCCGAGGCGCCGTATGCACTGCGGATGGCCCACGGTTGCGCGCGGGTCGGCGATAGTGTTGATACCTGGCAAGACTTACTTCGCGCTGCCGATGCGGAGCTCTACCGCGTCAAGGCCGAGAAAAAGAAAGCCGGCATCCAGATACGCTAGGAAAAGGGTCGCACGCTTGCGTGCGTGGCGGCCCTCAGCTCATCGATGTATTCCATTAAGCTAAAGTGTGCAAACGCCCTCCCTAAAAAGGTGAGCTCGCTAGGCTTTTTTGGGTTTGTTGACGATGATGATGCCGCCGCAGACCAACAACAGGGCAACGATGACGGTAACGGGGCTCGTGCCAGCGCCCTCGCCGAGCAGCAGTGCGCTCAACAGCACGCCAAAGACCGGGTTCATAAAGCCAAAGACCGACACGCGGCTGACGGGGTTGACGGCGAGCAGGCGGGACCACAGCGAGTACGCGACGGCGGAGATAAGCGCCATGTAGATGATGAGCGCGATGGCGGGGGCGACTTCGGTGGGGGACAATGTGCCGCCCATCAAAAAGCCGATGGCGGTGAGGACCAGGCCGCCGACTAAAAACTGCCAGCCGGCAAGCAAAACACCGTCGTGCTTGCGCGAGAAGATGCCGATCAGGCAGGTCGAAAGAGCGCCCGCGACAGTGGAGGCTAGGATAAAGCCCTCGCCATCGAGCGTGAAGCCAAAGGTGCCATCTGCGCCCGAAAGGTTGACAAGCGCGACGCCGGCAAAGCCCAACACGCAGCCAAGCACCTTGGTCGTATTGAGCTTCTCGGTGCGAAATGCCAGGGCGGCAAAGAGGATTGCGAGGAAGTTGGCGCTGGCCTCGATGATGGAGCTCGACATGGCACTGGCGCGCGAGAGTCCCAGGTAGAAAAAGAAGTACTGCCCGATAGTCTGGAAGAGCGACAAGACAAAGATGGGCTTGATGTCGCGCGCTTGCGGTACGAGGGGGCGGCGTTGGGCCGCGCTCATCCCAACGATAACCAGGACGCCGGCAAGCGTAAAGCGTAAACCTGCAAAGAGCAGCTGCGAAGCGCTATCGTGCGCCGGGATACCAAAGAGTGCGTAGCCGATCTTGATGCAGGGAAAGGCCGATCCCCAGAGTGCACAGCAAACAAGACAGCCCAGGATGAGTCCGGGCAGGGTGGCGAGATACGGCTTGCGGCTTTCCATGATGTCCTTCCTACATGCGCGAAGCAAAAAAAGAACCCGCCACCGGATGTGTCGGTGGCGGGTGTTGTTACCCGAAGGGATTGTACCCGATGGGAAAGGTTTAGGCGAAGTAGGCCACGCCGCTCTCAAAGATCGGCATGAACTTATCGCCGGGGACATGCTCGGGCACGTTGCGGTACAGGTTGTCGCCGCGGCGCTCGGCATGACCCATCTTGCCCAGGACGCGGCCGTCGGGGCTCGTGATGCCCTCGATGGCGAGTGCGGAGCCGTTGGGGTTGACGGAGAGATCCATGCTGGGCTTGCCGTCCTCGCCCACGTACTGCGTGGCGACCTGGCCGTTGGCGATCAGCTGGGCGAGCACTTCGTCATTGGCGACAAAGCGGCCCTCGCCGTGGCTGATGGCGACGGTGTAGGGGTCGTCCAGGCTGCACTGCGACAGCCACGGGGACAGGTTGGACGAGATGCGGGTGCGCACCAGGCGGCTCTGATGGCGACCGATGGTGTTGAACGTCAACGTGGGCGCATCGGGCGTGGCTTCGACGATGTCGCCGTAGGGCACCAGGCCGAGCTTGATCAGGGCCTGGAAGCCGTTGCAGATGCCCAGCATCAGGCCATCGCGGGCCTTGAGCAGGTCGCGGACTGCCTCGGTGACCTCGGGAGCGCGGAAGAACGCCGTGATGAACTTGGCGGAGCCATCGGGCTCGTCGCCGCCCGAGAAGCCGCCGGGGATCATGACGATCTGGCTCTGGCGAATACGGCGGGCGAGCTCGTGGGTGCTCTCGGCGACGGCCTCGGGCGTGAGGTTGTTGATCACGAAGGTGTCGGCCTCGGCACCGGCGGCACGGAAGGCGCGGGCGCTGTCGTACTCGCAGTTGTTACCGGGGAACACGGGGATGATCACGCGCGGGCGGGCGATCTTGGCGCCGCCGTACACGTGGATATCCTTGGCGCGGAAGTCGATGGTCTCGACGGTCGCGCCCTTGTCCTCGCCCTTGGAACGGTACGGGAACACGGATTCGATGCCGCCCTCCCACGCGTCCTGCAGCTCGGCCAAGTCAAGCGTCTCGCCGGCGGCCACGAACGAATACTCCTCGGTGGTTTCGCCGACCTCGCTGACCTCCACCAGGTTGGACGCGGCCGGCACCTTCGCATTGTCGGCAAGTTCGATGATGATGGAGCCATAGGCCGGAGCTAACAGGTCATCCACGGCAATGCCGTCGTGCAGCTTCACACCGATCTGGTGGC
>USMR01000214.1 GCA_900555815.1 uncultured Collinsella sp. | reverse complement strand
GCGCTTCCCTGACACGGAAGAGGTCAGAAGTTCAAATCTTCTAACGCCCACCAAATGTTCGCAGCTCAGAGGCTATGCCCTCTGGGCTGTTTTGTTTTATGTCGCCAAATCCGCTGGCAGCTCCAACCGCCCAACTGGCCAAAAGCCGACCATCTACTTGCCGATCTATCCATCGGTATAACCAATCAGTCCGCACCACAGCTTCTCGGCAAAACGCCACGATGTCTGCGCCCTGCGGTATCCTTGAGCCACTTACACCTGCAGCACCAAGGAGCCACCATGCGCACCGAGCTCGATGTTCCCTTTTCGCACAAAGAAGAAGCCAAGGCGTTGGGCGCCAAATGGGACCGGACCAAGAAAATCTGGTATTTACCCAGCGGCGTCAACCCCGAGCCCTTTGCCGAGTGGCTGCCTGGTATTGACCGATCCGACCCCTCTGCGCCGTATATATATCTAGTACTGGGCAAGCGCGAGTGCTGGAAGTGTCACAAAGAGACCTCGGTCGCGGCCTTCGGCATTCCCTATCGAGCCGATAACGACGAGAGCATCGCCATCGCGCACGCGCCCAACGAAGCCGGGCACATTGCCATCGACACGGCCAACGCCAACGCACTCGCCATCGTGCCCGCTCTTGGCTGCGTGCCGGGCGAGATCCGCGACTACCTTCATAAGCGCTGCGGCTACAAGCCCGTAGGCGCGCGAGCCTCCAAAGCCCCGTCGCTCGGCAACACGTGCACCAGTTGCGACGCGCTGCAAGGCAGCCGCTATCTGTTCGAGGAGCCCTCGTCCCCGTTTGCCCTCACTGCCATCAACAAGCTGCCGGCACTGGAGTTTATACGCGTCGAAGTTGCCGGCGTCTTTGGCGTCCCGGCCACGCGTACCGACTTTGGCCAGGCGCTCTTTACCTGGGCACGCGACCATCACGCCGAGTTCCACAAGCAGCTCGGTGAGGGGATTTATTTGTAGGGACGGAGAGGCCTTCACAGTCAGCTCCTCCGCATCACCTATCCCTCGTCGCCGGCGTCGTACACGATATCGAGGCCACAAACGGGGCATTTCTCCGGATACACCGGCATATGAACGCCTGTCTGTTTTCTCACTTCGTCGCTGAACCTGTCGCGCGCATCGATGAACCGAATGTCGAGACACGGTATTTGCGAGCCGCAGCAAGGGCAGGTGACGACAAACGACCCGCAATCAACCTCTACGCTCGGAAACATATTGTTGTCTATAAGGGCACACGGCAGTTTTCCGTACTTCCCCATCGCAATATCGCCTCGCCAGCTCATACACGCTCCCCTCTCGCTATACAAAACAGGAAGAGCATGCACCGGCGGGCATGCGCGAGATTGCATCGCCACGCGATCCGATCAAACAACACGATCGTCAAAGAATGCCAAAGCCAAATACGCTAATACGGCAGAAGCCCCGCCTTTTCACGCTTCTTTTCCGAGCGATCGAACTCAATGCGATGGGCCTCAAGAAACACCGTATTGGGTCGCCACTGACGCTCATTCGGCTGCCTTAGCGTCGCACCCGCAAAGGAAGCGTAGCCGGTCTTATCCAGCAGGTACGATCCGCACAGCCGATATTCGCCGCAAACAGGCTCAAACGAAATCAGATGAGCATCGAATAAAGCATGTAAGTCGCGCCGAAGCAGAATGCCGTTGCTGGCAACCTGCGATTTGGGTCCCGAGTAATTCTCGATATGTGCAGCCTCCAGAGCTTCGCTGACGCCGCAGTCCGACACCGCGCAACGGCCATCATAGGCGGCAACGAGCTGCTTGCGGAACCATTGCTGCCCCAATCGCCCGCGCCTTAACGCATAGCGGACCTTTTCGTCGTCGGTCGTACCCTGTCCGGCAAACTCAATATCGACGGGCATGTGCTTCAGATAGCTCATGTCGGGCGCAAAACGGGGGTCCGGTCCGCCTTTATGAACAGGACCGTGCAGAACAAACCATCCGTTTTCGGGCTCGAACCGTTCAACAAACGCAAGGCCGAGCACCTTGTAGCCCACCTCGGTTGCAAATATGACTCCGACTGGAACGCCACATTCCATGCAGTTGAGCATTTTACGGTTGTAATTCTGGTCTCGAGATCCAACGGCGCCTGGCGCTTGGACCGAATACTTAATGACCCACGTACCATCGTCCAAATAGAGCGGAGGTACATCGGTGTAGAAGCTCTTTTTAGAGTTATGGACCGAAAGCGCAAAGATCTTATTGGGATCTTGCTTCACCCGATCCTGGCCCGGCCAGAAGATCCCTGAATCCCGCGTTACGGGAAAGAAGTCCGAGCCAATTCTCAAACGATACTGATACTGAGGGCTATCTTCCTTGGTGTGGTGCGGAAGGCTGGTCCAAACGCCGCCGCGCTGTTCCTCACCCAGAAACCACTCCCATGCCTCAACGTATTCGGAAGGCACGAGACTGCAGGCGCGGTCATAGCTTGGTCCATCCATCAACGGAACAGCAAGGTCAATGTCGTTCATCGCCAGCACCTACAACCATACGAACGCGAGTCATGCCCCTCAATAATATGGCCGAGAGTCAATTATTACGAGATCTCATTCCGCGATCGGCACATCGTTGATGCTCTCGGTTTGCCGCTGGCGCGCTTGTACCCCGCTACCCCACTTCCCTGTATACTGATGTAGCACGTGTTTCATCCGGGCTTGTTGGGCCGGGTCGTTCATGGGAGGGACTTATGGCTGCCTCGAATCCGCCTAAGGGGAGCGTTTCTTCTTCGTCCATCAAGCCGGTTACGCGCAAGGCCGTGCGTTGCCAGCGCGAGGTCGCTTGGCTTGTCACGCAGGCGGCGGGCAGGCTTGTGGCGACCACTCAGGACGTCAAT
>USMR01000213.1 GCA_900555815.1 uncultured Collinsella sp. | reverse complement strand
ATCGTCGTGCTGCTCGTCAAGCCTGCCGGACTTCTCGGCAAGTGCGTGACGGAGAAAGTGTGAGGTGGCCGGAATGACACAGAAAATGAACAAATTCAACTCTCTCAAGAAGACCACAAAGGTCGACTTTGCGACCTATCTCGGCGTGATCGTCGTCTTTATCATCACGACGATCCTGCAGAACAACGGTTCGCTCAAGCGCTCCGCCATCGGTCTGCTCGTCCCCATCTGCTGCTACATGTCCATGGCCGTGTCGCTGAACCTGACGGTCGGTATCCTCGGTGAGCTGAGCCTCGGCCACGCGGGCTTTATGAGTGTCGGCGCATTTTCCGGCATCGTCGTCTCGCAGAGCCTTGCGGGACTCATTCCGAATGGCCCCGTGCGCCTCGCGCTCTCGATGTTCATCGGCGCGCTTCTCGCCGCGCTCGTCGGCCTTCTCATCGGCACGCCTGTGCTCCGCTTGCAGGGCGACTATCTCGCCATCGTGACGCTCGCCTTTGGCGAGATCATCAAGGAGCTTATCAACTGCCTCATCATTGGCTGCGATGAAAATGGCCTGCACTTCGTTTTCAATCTCTCCGGCAACAAAACGGTCGAAGACCACGGCCTGAGTGCGAACGGCACGGCCATCAACAAGGGCGCGCAGGGCGCGACCGGCACCGCCACGATCGCAACGTTCACCGCGGGCTTCATCCTCGTGATGATCACGCTCATCGTCGTGCTGAACCTGACTCGTTCGCGTGCGGGCCGCGCGATCATGGCCATCCGCGACAACCGCATCGCCGCGCAGGCCATCGGCCTGAACCTGACGAAGTACAAGCTCATGGCGTTCGTCACCTCCGCCGCCCTTGCGGGCGCGGCAGGCGCGCTCTTCGGCCTGAACTATTCTTCTCTCCAGGCCACGAAGTTCAACTTCAACCTCTCCATCCTCGTGCTGGTGTTCGTGGTGCTCGGCGGGCTCGGCAACATCTGGGGCTCGCTCGTCGCCGCCGCCGCGCTCACCATCCTGCCTGAGGCACTGCGCCCGCTCCACGACTACCGTATGCTCATCTACGCGATCGTGCTGATTTTCGTCATGCTCGCGACCAACAATCCGCAGGCCAAGGCGTTCTTCCAGAGACTTCTGCCCCATCACCGCGCCAGTGCTGAAAAGGAGGATTGACCATGACACAGAAAGAAAAAGCCAAGCTCGTTCCCGTCTCCCGTGAACCGGCGCTGCTCACCGAGCGCGACGCGGACAAGTCTCCCGTCCTCGAGTGCATCGACCTCGGCATCACGTTCGGCGGTCTGAAAGCGGTCGACAACTTCAATGTGACCATCGGCCGCACCGAGATCACCGGCCTCATCGGCCCGAACGGTGCCGGTAAGACGACGGTCTTCAACCTGCTCACCAAGGTGTACCAGCCTACGCACGGCACCATCCTGCTCGACGGTGAGGACACTTCGGGCAAGTCGGTCTACCAGGTCAACCGCATGGGTATTGCCCGTACGTTCCAGAACATCCGCCTGTTCAATACCATGACGGTGGAGGACAACGTTAAGGTCGGCCTGCACAATCAGGAGCGCTACTCCGGTTTTGAGGGCGTGCTGCGCCTGCCGACGTATTGGAAGCACGAGAAGGCCGCCCACGAGCGCGCCATGGAGCTGCTGTCCATTTTTGACATGGAGCACCTGGCAAATGAACAGGCCGGCTCGCTTCCTTACGGCGCTCAGCGTCGTCTGGAAATCGTCCGCGCGCTTGCCACCAACCCCAAGCTGCTGTTGCTCGACGATCCTGCCGCCGGCATGAACCCGTCCGAGACCGCAGAGCTCATGGCGAACATCGTCAAGATTCGCGACACCTTCGGCATCGCCATCATGCTTATCGAGCATGATATGTCGCTCGTTATGAACATCTGCGAGGGCATCTGCGTGCTTAACTTTGGTAAGGTCATCGCCAAGGGCACGGCAGAGGAAATCCAGAACAACGACGCCGTTATCGAGGCGTATCTGGGTAAGCAGGATAAGGGGGAGAACTAAATGGCAGAGCCGATGCTTTCCGTCTACAACATCAACGTCTGGTACGGCGCTATCCACGCCATCAAGGACATCTCCTTTAACGTTAACGAGGGTGAGATCGTGGCCTTGATTGGTGCCAACGGTGCCGGCAAGTCCACAACGCTCAAGACCGTCTCGGGCCTGCTGCGCTCCAAGACCGGCTCCATCAAGTTTATGGGCGAGGACATTACCCATACGCCCGCTGATAAGCTGGTTGGTAAGGGCCTGGCTCAGGTTCCCGAGGGTCGTCGCGCCTTTTTGCAGATGACGGTCGAGGAGAACCTGGAGATGGGTGCCTATACACAGCCCAAGTCCACGGTGGCTCCGGGCCTGGAGCGCGTCTACGAGCAGTTCCCGCGCCTAAAGGAACGTCGTCGCCAGGTCGCCGGCACCCTTTCGGGCGGCGAGCAGCAGATGCTCGTTATGGGGCGCGCCCTTATGAGTAACCCCAAACTGCTTATGCTCGACGAACCTTCCATGGGTCTGGCACCGATTCTGATCGAACAGATCTTCCAGATTGTCGAGGACCTGCACAAGGCCGGCACCACGGTGCTTCTGGTTGAGCAAAACGCGCAGATGGCGCTTTCCATCGCCACGCGCGGCTACGTGCTCGAGACCGGCAAGATCACCATGACCGGTACCGGCCAAGAGCTCCTGCATGACGATAACGTCCGCAAAGCTTACTTGGGCGGCTAGGCGGTTCTGCCGTTCTGCCGAACGGCGGACCAGTTGACGCTGCGCGGGCACCAGAGCGACAACTTGTCATTCAAAGAGGGCGGCATGACCAAAAGGTCTATGCCGCCCTCTTTTCATGCCAATTTGT
>USMR01000212.1 GCA_900555815.1 uncultured Collinsella sp. | reverse complement strand
CGCTCTCGATGATGCCCGAGCACACGATGTAGCCGTTCTTCTTTTGCGTATCGGTAGAATGGGTCTTTTCCGGGTCGAGCAATACAAACGGCAGCGCCGGGCTGATAGTGCAGGTCACACTCGGAGCACGCCCCTCGAGCTGCGTGCCCGCGGCGCCACGGTACAGCTCCAAGATTTCGGGTGTCAACGGAGCGCCGTGCTCAATCGTGTCAACGCCGGCCTCAAGCGCGGCCTTCACGCCCTCGGTACTCTCGACATGGGCCATAACCGGAAGGCCCATATCGTGCGCCGCCTTGCATGCCGCCGCGGCAACCTCCACTGGCATACGCAGCACGCCCGGCTCGCCCACCTCGGTCGCATCGAACACGCCGCCCGTCACGAACAGCTTAATGACGTCGGCACCACGCGCATACAGGTCGCGCACCTGTTCGGCTGCCTCGGCGGGACTGTTGGCCACCTGGGCGAACAGGCCCGCACCATGGCCGCCCGGCACCGTGATGCCCGTTCCCGGCGCCACCAGGCGAGGACCCTGATACTTGCCGGCATCGATAGCATCGCGCACGGCCAGATCGGCAAACAGCGGGTCGCCCGCGCCGCGCACCGTGGTCACGCCGCTTGCTAGCTGCTGCTGGGCACTGCCCTTGAGGATGCGGCGGACGATGGTGCGGCCCACGGGATTATCGAGCTTCTTCATCAGCGCGCCCGCATCGCCGGCCGAGACAGGCTTGCCCGAGCCGCACAGGTGCAAGTGCATATTGATGAGACCGGGCATGAGATACGCACCACCCAGGTCGATAACCTCGGCACCCGCGGGCGCCTGCGCCACAGCACTCGGCCCCATCCATGTGATGACACCGCGCTCAACGGCCACGGCCATATCGGGTTGCGGCTCCATATGCTCCGAACCATCCAGAATGGTCGCATTGATAAACAACGTAGAACGATCGGCAGACGCCATATCGAGCTCCTCCCTCACGATTAACTTGAACATTTGTCCATTATCACCTAATGCAGCGACCTAAAGTCGAGCATATCGGTTAACGGAGGGAAGAGAGGATGTGGGGGACGGAATACGTTGCAGCCCCACCCCAGCAACATCAGGGGAATGTCTCGATCTGTAACAGGTACAGGGTTATTGGGCCCCCTGATGTTACAGATCGAGACAAAACCTCTCAGCGCCCATACCACTGACGTCTCCACTCCTCAGCCAAATCGGGCCGTCGCGGAATACCCGCCAACCTCATCTTTTCAGCCAGCTTCCCCGGGTTCTTGAGTTCATCAAACGTAAACCGAAGCACCTTGTGCCCGAGCATCGTCAGATGGGACTCTCGCTGACGTTCTGCCACGAATGGGTCGACCGACTCCCGACCCTCGCCGTTCTGCAAGGTATACTTCCCCTTTCCGTCGAGCTCGCCGATGACACACGTCCCGTCCATGAGCCGCCAAAAATAGTCGACGCGAAACGCCTGGCTCGGATCGAGCGGGTCGCGAAACTCCACCTGCAGCTCCGGAACTGGAAAGCCGTACGCAATAAAGAACGCTCGGAACCGAGACTCGCCGCCGTTTTCGGACAGCCCGTCCGCATACGACGCAATCACCTGCGCCCTGCGATACCCTCGCCTGCCCTCGCAATCGGCGCGGAGGCGCTCGCACAAATCCCAACGTGATACGCCTTTCGCCCGCAGTGCAGAATCGGCAATCGCCAACCCGTAGGAGAACGGCGCACGCAGTAAGCAATCCTCCACCGTGCGCCAAAACGACGTCACCTGCACGCCGTCGGCTTGTTCAAGTGCACCCGCCGCCTGCGGACGCAACAGCCGACATCCTGCACTCAGCGGCACCGAGCAACCCGTCTTAACAAGATATCGTGGCCCGAGCAGATCATTCGGCACCTCCAGACCCCACAAAAGCGCCGCGTCATAGCCCCAAAACGCCCAATCGGGATGAAACTCCGCAAGCCCTTTGATAGTCCTCAGCGCTCGCTCCGCCGGCGTCAATGCATCCCAATCATGCTGAAAACAGAACAGGTACGGCTCGGGCTCCGCGATATCGTCGGTTCCAACATGGCGTCGCAGCCACATGAGCTCGGTATTGTCATGCGTTGCGAGCAGCGCACCTTGCTTGGCCGTCTCCGTGAGCCGCGCGAGCATCCTATTCCGCGCCAACGTGTTGCGAGTCGCATGTTTGTGTTTGAGAACGGTATTAGACACTTTCATCACCACCACGTCAGACAAATGGACCATCGTCACCGTTGTCTCCGCTGACAAATGTCTTGATCTGTAACAGGAAGACAGTCTTTGAGCCTCTAGTTGTTACAGAACAAGATCTTTCGGCAGCCGCCAACCTTCCGTCTCAATCTGTAACAGTTACGGGCCCAAACAGCCGCCAAACGTTACAGATTGAGACAAAGTCAGGGCAGCAGGGCGACGCCAGTCACACCCCCTACTCCCACTCCTGCTCGTAGATGTTGAGCGACTTCACGTACCGCCCCTGGGCGCCCATGATGTCGCGGACCAGGCGCAAAAAGAAGCTGACGCACGAGGTGTCAAAGCCGTCCTGCAGATCCTCGGGATGCACCGCACCCGGTCCATCGACCGCCGTGTCACTCAGGCGCGCGATGTCATACAGATAGAGCTGTCCCGCCGTCAGCCAGACATCGTCGATGCAGGCGAGGCGCACCGCGATCGCGCCGTCGCTCCAATGCTCCTTTTGCACGATATGCGGGTCGTAGACATCAAAGCGACGGTCGGCACGCGTATCCTTCAGCGCAACCATGCCGTTCGCAGGATCCTTGTCCAAAATGCCAAAGCGCGAGAAATACTGCGTGTCGCGTACCTGCTCGAGCCGCTTGAGCGAGGCAGGCGAAAGCGATGCCGGCGGTT
>USMR01000211.1 GCA_900555815.1 uncultured Collinsella sp. | reverse complement strand
CATAAGAGCTATTGGCCTCGAACGTGCCCGAACGCCCCTCGTTAAACTCGTCGATGGCGGCGCCTAGATCCTTCTCAAACTTCTTTTGGTCAAAGGTGTCGGAAAGCATGGACAGGTCGACGTCTTGATCAAGATCGACTTCGTTGGAGGTAGCGGTTGTTTTGGTTTTGCCGCTTAAGGATTCCACAAGGCGGACCGGCCATACAAAGGCTTCGTTGTGGCTGATGATCTCTTTTGCGGCAGCCTCTCCGTCGACGATGGGTTCATCGGACTCGGGCTGATAGGTCCAGCTAAAGTCATCGCCTGTCACGGTGAGCTTATAGTGCTTCCAAGCCGAGTTGACCTTGGTGGCGGCAGATGAAGCGTTGGAGAACGAGACGTCGACGCCGGCGATGGTGGTGTTGGGGTAGGCTACCTGCGAAAATGCTACGACGCCAACGATATAGACAATGACGATTAGACCCAGGACGACAAAGAGCGTCGTCTTTTTGCCCGACTTATTGTTGCCGGCGGACTTGCGCGCGGGGCCGCGATCGCCTCGAGCGTGCGTGGGGGGCTGCTTGGGCGCATTGCCGTTTGCCTGGTGCTGCTGTCGTTGTTGACGCTGCTGTCGCTGTTGGTTCGGGCGTTGAGAAGCGTTTGCCGCACCACGCTGCTGACCGTGGCTCGGCGCGATAGGGCGCGGCGACTGAACGCCGCCGGCGTGCCTGCTCGGCTGCTGCGGATCGGGAATCAGTTGAGTTCGATCGTTTTGCGACATCGTATGCATATCCTTCGATTTTCGCCTTGCGGTTCATCGTGTTTTTACTGGGCTTGCATTATAGCGATTGCCCTGCTGTTTGTGGTACGGAAACGGTGGCATTCAAAAGAGGTGGGACATTTGTCCCACCTTTGAGTCGTTCTTTGTCGCTATCCGCACACACCGCATTTTGCACAGGCCGAAAGTGCGGCCGGAGCCTGCGCGATGCCGCCTTTTGCCGTCTCGCGCAGCGTGGCCGGCAACGCGTGACCCACCGAGAGCATGACATGTGCCATCTGGTCAAACGGCACCAAGCTCTTAATGCCTGCGAGGGCGAGTTGTGCCGAGCTAAAGGCCGCTGCCACGCCGATGGCGTTGCGGTTTTGGCAGGGCACCTCCACGAGGCCACCGACGGGGTCGCAAACGAGACCCAGCAGGTTACTCAGCGCGATGGAGCTGGCGTCGAGCGCCTGCTCGGGCGTGCCGCCGAGCATCTGCACCAGCGCGGCGGCCGCCATGGCGGCGGCGCTTCCCACCTCGGCCTGACAGCCGCCCTCAGCGCCGGCGACGCAGGCGCTTGTGGTGAGGTTGAGGCCGATGGCGGCTGCGCAGTAGAGCGCGTCCATGACCTGCTCGTCGTCGAGCTGCAGGCGATCGGCGAGCGCAAGCACGCAGCCGGGTACAACACCCGCTGAGCCTGCCGTGGGGGCGGCGACGATGACGCCCATCGTGGCGGAGCGCTCGAGCACGGCCATCGCGCGGGCCACGGCGTCGGTTTGAACGGTGCCCATCAAGTTGGAGCTAAGGTCGTTGCTGCCGGTGGCATCGACAAGCTTAGCCTCGCCGCCGATAAGCCCACCGAGCGATCGCTGCGGATTAGCGATGGGGGCTGTGGTCTCCTCGCGCATGACGTCGAGCACGCGGCGCATGGCGGCGACGGCGTGCGCCTCACCGGTCAGGCGCGCCTCTCGCACGGCCATAACGGCGCCAATGCTGAGCCCCAGTTCCTCGCACGCATCGAGCAGCTGCTCGCCGTCGTCGAAGATTTCCTTGGCCGAGACGCCGGGGGAGAGCGATGAGGCAGAACCGGGGAGCTCGATAAAGGTCGCGTAATCGACATTGTCGAGCTTGCGCAGCATGGGGACGACGGTGTCGTCGGGCGCGCCGTCGGTCTCAAAGACGGAGTAGGCCTGGCCGCCCACTTCGGTTCGGTAGGTGCGGCAGAAAGCGATGTTCACGTGGGCGTAGGCGAGCAGGTTCGTGAGCGCGGCGAGTACGCCGGGAACGTCCTTGTGCGCCACGAAGAGCGTGGAATACATGCCCGAGATGTCGACGCCGACGCCGTTAATGCGGCTGATGCGCATCTTGCCGCCGCCCAGGCTCTCGCCGCGAACCTGTGCCGTGGCGCCCGTGTCGTCGACCATGTCGATGTCGACGGTGTTGGGGTGGATGGAGGCGTCGTCGTCCTTGATGTCAAAGTGATATTCGAGGCCCTGCTCGCGTGCGAGGTCGAAGGCCTGCTTGATGTTCTCGTCGTCGGTGTCGAGGCCCAGGATGCCTGCGACGAGCGCGCGGTCGGTGCCGTGGCCGCGGTAGGTGTGGGCGAAGGAGTTCCACAGACCAAAGGTGACTTTGGTGATGCGGCCTTCCAGCAGGCTGGCAGCAACTTGGGCGCAGCGCAGGGCGCCGGCGGTGTGCGATGAGCTGGGGCCGACCATGACGGGCCCCAAGATCTCGAATGCAGAGGTCGTAGCTAGTGTTTGCGGCTTGCCTGCCATATGCGCTCCTGTTCTATCCCGTCGTCCCGAGGGGCGGGGCATACTCTGTCCCGCCGTTCCGAGGGCTTTGGTATTTGGTCGCCTGCTCGGGCAGTCCTGCTCGCACGGAGAGCACATTAAGTGCTCTCCGGCTCGTGCGGAACTCGCGACCGACCAGATACCAAAGCCCTCGGAACTTAGGATACATGGTTGGAGTCGCTCTGCTGCGAAATTTATCGGCCTATGACCTATTCCATGTCCCAGGTCGGCTCATCTTCACCACCTTTAAATAAAAAAGAAGTACCGGTTGGAGCCGGTACTTCTTTTGGTGCGTTGTTTCTTGGCTGTAGCTTTTGCCGTTAGCTTACAGGTCGCAGGCTGCTTTGAGTTCTTCGA
>USMR01000210.1 GCA_900555815.1 uncultured Collinsella sp. | reverse complement strand
ATGACGGCGTTAAACAGACCCATTAGACTTAAGCGTCTTTCTTGGCAGTCAGATACTCGATAAACTCGGGACCGACGGTCGTAACGTCACCGGCACCCATGGTGAGCAGCAGGTCGCCCTCGCCCACCATCTGCTCGAGCTCCTGATTGAGCTCAAGACGGCTGGAGCAGTACACGACCTCCTTGCCAGGATGCTTGGCGCGCACGGTATCGGCGAGCATCTTAGAGGTAACACCCGGAATGGGCATCTCGCCAGCCGAGAACACATCAATCAGCAGCAGTTTATCGGCATTGGCAAATGCATCGGCAAAGTCGTCGCACAGGGCCTGCAGACGCGAATAACGGTGCGGCTGGAACACGACGTCGACATGCTTGTAGCCCAGCGACGAAGCGGCAGCAAGCGTCGCCTTGATCTCGGTGGGGTGATGGCCGTAATCATCGACCACGGTGATGCCATCGATATCGCCCACGTGGGTAAAGCGACGGCGGACGCCCTCAAAGCTCGAGAGCGCCTTGGCGGCGGCGTCGATGTCAAGGCCCAGAACATGGGCGACGGTGAGCACCGCCGTGGCGTTGAGCATGTTGTGGCGACCGGGATTCCTCTTGATCTCCACAGCGTGCTCAGTGCCGTCCTCAAAGCGAACGATAAAGTCGCTCTGGATGCCCTTGACATCCGGGTGCATGCAGACGATGTCGTTGCTCTCGGCAAAGCCGTAGGAAAGCACGTGACGGCCCGTCGACTTGGCGAGCTCGACCAGATGCGAGTCCTCACCGCAGACGATGACGGTGCCGTCCTCGCCCACCAGGCTCATGAATTTGGCGAAAGTCGCCTCGATCTCCTCGATACCCGAGTAGTGATCGAGGTGGTCGGCCTCGACGTTGGTCACAATGACCACGTTGGGGTTCAGGAACAGGAAGGAGCTGTCGGACTCGTCGGCCTCGGCGACAAAATAGTCGCCCGAGCCGTTCTTGCCGTTCGTGTCATAGCCCTCGACAATGCCGCCGATCAAGAAGCTCGGATCCAGACCCATGCGGTCGAGCATGGTGGCGCACATCGAAGACGTGGTGGTCTTGCCATGCGTGCCGGCAACAGCGACGGTGGTGTAGCCGTGACCCAAAGCAGAGAGCATCTTGGCACGAGGCCACACGGGAATGCCCAGCTCGCGAGCGCGCACGAGCTCAGGGTTGGACTCCGGAATAGCGGTGGAGACAACAACCACGTCGGGCTTGACCTCGTCGATCGTGGCGGCCTCATGGCCCACATGCACCTTCACACCAGCGAGGGTAAGCTGGCGGATATAGCGTGACGTCTTAAGGTCGGAGCCGGTAACGGCATAACCGCGCTCGTGCAGAACGAGGGCGATGCCGCTCATGCCGGCGCCGCCGATACCGATAAAGTGGGCGCTCTTAAACTCGGGCGCGGAGGTTGCAGTCTGGGAATCAGCCATGTGCTCGTGTACTCCTTGCGTAAACACTGCCTGTAACCCGTTAACTGTACCGCACCTACCGCATCAGCGCGAGGGCGACCGACGATATCCCGTCTAACTAACGCAAACCCTCTACCGCATCCGCCAGAAGAGCGGCGGCCCTATCCTGGGCCAGACCACGCGCCGCCTGACGCATGGCGGCGCGTGCCGCCGCGTCATCGACCAGGTGCAGCAGCTCATCGGCAAAGGCAGAACCGTCGATATCGGCATCGGCGCAGAGCACGCCGGCCCCGGCGTCGACCAGATAACGGGCATTGGTGGTTTGGTGGTCGGCAGTCGCATGCGGGTACGGCACGAGCACCGAAGGCACGGCGAGCGCAGCGATCTCGGCCACGCTCGATGCGCCCGAACGCGAGAGCACCAAATCGGCAGCAGCCAGCATATCGCCCATGTTGTCGATGTAAGGCTGGACGCGGTAACGCTTCGCCTCCTCGGGCGTCAGCGCCAAAGCGCGCTCGGTCTCCTCAAAGCCGTCGGCACCCGTCGAATGCAACACATAGAGGTTCTTGCGCGAAAGCAGCTCGTTTTTGAGCGAAGCCACGCGCTCGTTGAGGTGCTGGGCGCCAAGTGAACCGCCAAAGACGAGCAGCAGCGTAGCGTCCTCGGGAACGCCAAGTGCCTTGCGGCCGCGAGCGCGATCGCCCTCGATCACCGAGCGACGTACGGGGTTGCCGGTCATGAGCACGTGGTCAGGGTCACCTTCGCGCTCAAAGACCGAACGCGCTGCCGGCACCGAGATGCACACGCGAGCGGCGTGGGAATTCATCATCTTGTTGGCCAGGCCCGGAACAGAGTTCTGCTCATGCAGCAGATACGGAACGCCTGCGCCCTTGCACCACCCCAGCAGCGGAACCTCGACATAGGCACCAAAACCAATGGCGGCATCGGGCTTGCCGACCTTTGAGAAATGATTGGCGAGCGCACGCTTGGCCTTATTGACACGCCACAGCGAGGTCAGCGCCGTCCAAGGACGGGAGCGGTCGAAGCCCGTGACCGTAATGGGCACAAAATCAAACCCAGCCTCGGGGACCAGACGACCCTCGAGCTTGCGCGACTGGCCCACGAACACAACGTGGTGGCCACGGTCACGCAGCTCTTCGGCCAAGGCGAGCGCGGGGTTGATGTGTCCAGCCGTACCGCCGGCTGCAATAGCAACGGTCATCTTATCGGTCATGGTAGTCCCTTCGTACACGCGGGCCCTGGTCGTCGGTGCGCTAGCGCGCCGACGGGTCCGAGTTCAAATCGATTCGATTATATCCGCCGCCCGCGTTGCGAGGGCTGGGGCGCTGAGGACGACCTTGCGGCGCCGTTCGCTGACGCGGGCGGGCTGCCGGCTCGGTCGCAGAGCCATCCAGGACGGTAAAACCGTTACGCGAAGAACGCTCGCCGCGCACGTGGGGCACGCCGGCGGTACTC
>USMR01000209.1 GCA_900555815.1 uncultured Collinsella sp. | reverse complement strand
CACGTCGTCAAGGCTCAGCGAAAACAGGTCGTCTTCACCCTCAACGAACATGCGGTGCACATGTCCACCAATTGCCGGAATCAATACGAGACCGGTGCATGATGCCTTGCTCAACGCCATTCTGTTCCATCCTTTCGAAATACTAATGACATCGATTATATGGAACTTCCCAAGCGGCTCGGTCTTGGATTCGTGCTTTCCAGAACTCGCGCCCAAAAGGGGAGGGGCGATCCGGCCGAGTTGCCTACTTGTCGCCGGCCGCCGCCTTGGCCTCATTGAGGTAGCTATAGAAGCTGTATTTGGAGATGCCAAAGAACTCGCAGGCGCGCTCGCTCGACTTGGAAATGAGGAAGGCACCGCGACGGTCGAGGTAGCCAATGGCACGAATGCGCTCGTCTTTGGTCATGAGTGCCGCGGGCTTGCCCACAAACTGCTCGCACTCGTGCAGCAGGTCCTCGAGCAGGTCGCCGATGTTTTTGGTAATGGGCTCGGGCGCGGTGTAGCCCGAGCCGCCGGTGCCGGTAAAGGCATCGAGCGAGCGCTCAAAAGCTTTCATGAGCGTAATGTCAAAGTTAATGCCCAAAATGCCGACGGGTTTGCCCTCGTCGTTGCGGATAAAGATGGTCGAGGACTTGAGCAGCTTGCCATCGGTGGTTTTGGTGAGGTATGGCTCGCGGTCGTGCACGTCGGTGATGCCCTCGTGCATGGACTCAAACACAATATGGCTGGGGCCGTCACCCAGTTTGCGCCCGCTGACGTGGCCGTTTTCGATCACTACGATGGAGTGGTCCACGTCCTCGGTCTCCAGGTCGTGGACGACGACTTCGCAGTTGGGGCCAAATTGGAGTGCCAGGCCGTGTGCAAGGCGCTTGTAGAACTCAATCTGTGCGGGGGTCATAGGTACCTTCCTAAAAATTAGTTTGGGCACACTTTGCCATAAACCACACCTGTTCGCAAATAGCGAAAGTGTCACTGCGTTATGTGACCGTTCGTCGGCGAAAAGGTACCGATTACGGCAACAAACAATTTGTTAGGTTTGCCAAGCAAAAAGTGTGATAGAACAGTGCTAACAAACTTTTTGTTTGGCATCCACATAAAAGTTCAGTCGCATGAATGGGAATGGGCTGAAACGCGTATGCGGGGGCCGGCAAGAGAGGACTTAAGGAGTTCACCGTATGGCCGATAAGATCCAGTGGGCGGGCAACACGATGCCCAAGAGCGATGACAAGCACTTGGGAATCATGAGCCTCGACCACGTGAAGAAGGCCCGCGCCTTCCACCAGTCGTTCCCTCAATATACCGTCACTCCGCTTGCCCGCCTGGACGGCCAGGCTGCGCGCCTGGGCCTGTCCAACCTGTGCGTTAAGGACGAGAGCTATCGCTTTGGCCTCAACGCCTTCAAGGTTCTGGGCGGATCGTTTGCCATGGCCAATTATATTGCCGACGAGACCGGCAAGGACGTTGCCGAGTGCACTTTCGATTACCTGACCTCCGATCAGCTTGCCAAGGACTTTGGCCAGGCAACCTTCTTTACCGCCACCGACGGCAACCATGGCCGCGGCGTGGCATGGGCTGCCAACAAGCTGGGCCAGAAGGCCGTCGTGCACATGCCCAAGGGTTCCACCAAGCCCCGCTTCGATAACATCGCCGCCGAGGGCGCTACGGTGACCATCGAAGAGGTCAACTACGACGAGTGCGTGCGCATGGCCGCCGCCGAGGCCGATGCCTGCGAGCGCGGCGTCATCGTTCAGGACACCGCCTGGGAGGGCTACGAGAAGATCCCGTCTTGGATCATGGAGGGCTACGGCACCATGGCTTCCGAGGCTGCCGAGCAGCTGCGCGAGATGGCTATCAATCGCCCGACGCACGTCTTTGTCCAGGCTGGCGTGGGCTCGCTGGCCGGCGCCGTGGTGGGCTACTTCACCAACCTGTATCCCGATAACCCGCCCACCTTTGTCGTGGTCGAGTGCGCACCTGCCGCCTGCCTGTACAAGGGCGCTGCCGCCGGCGACGGCGACCCGCGCATCGTGGACGGCGACATGCCCTCCATCATGGCCGGCCTGTGCTGCGGCGAGCCCAACATCCTGGGCTGGGATATCCTGCGCAACCACACCACCGCTTTCGTGTCTTGCCCCGACTGGGTCACCGCTCGCGGCATGCGCACCCTGGGCGCTCCCGAGAAGGGCGACCCGCGCGTCATCTCCGGCGAGTCCGGCGCGGTGACCACCGGCCTGGTCGAGACCCTCATGCTCGATCCCGAGTACGCCGAGCTCAAGGAACTCATCGGCCTGGACAAGACGAGCTCCGTGCTCTGCTTCTCCACGGAAGGTGACACGGACCCCGACCAGTACCGTCGCATCGTCTGGGAGGGCGAGTATCCGACCTGCTAGCAGACTGACCTGTCCGGAGGCAGCCGGAGGACTTTACTCCCTGCTCGGACAGTCCTGCTCGCACGGAGAGCACATTAAGTGCTCTCCGGCTCGTGCGGAACTCGCGACGGAGCAAAGTCCTCCGTCCGCCTCCTACGTTTACTTGCTTGCCGGGTACTCGACCTCACGCTGCTTGGCACAAGTGATCTATCTGAAATATCTACCTGTAGGTAAACCCTTGTAGAAAGGTTGACTGTTATGACTAAGGAACTCGATTTCGAGGCAATTAAAAACGCTGCTGAGTCCCACCGTGCTGATATGACTCGCTTCCTGCGCGCTATGATCAGCCATCCCTCTGAGTCCTGCGAGGAGGGTGAGGTTGTCGCTTGCATCAAGGCCGAGATGGAGAGACTTGGCTATGACGAGGTCAAGGTCGACGGTCTGGGCAACGTCATGGGCTTTATGGGCGAGGGCGACAAGATCATCGCCATCGACTCCCATATCGACACCGTCGGCATCGGCAACATCGAGAACTGGGACGCCGA
>USMR01000208.1 GCA_900555815.1 uncultured Collinsella sp. | reverse complement strand
GGCGGCTCATGCCTTCCTTGTGCGCAAACACGTATTTCATGCTTGCGAGGTAGTTAAAGATGAGTGAGATGATAAAGCCGCTGGTGTTGGCGATTAGGATGTTGAGGCCCAGACCGTAGTGGAGCAGATTCATAATGCCAAAGTCGATAACCGTGGCAATGACACCGACGACGCCAAATTTCATAATCTGCGCAAGGAGCTTTTGCATGGTACCTGCCTTAAGCTGGCGCCGAAGCGCCGCGGGGATGACAAACTTAGCAAGTTTAGCCAATCCCCGCGGGTGGTGCTAGGCGCGCTCCTCGATAGCACCGTTTCTATATGCATCGAGCAGCTGGCGCAGGTCCTGGATCTGGCTGCGAATCTTGGCGCCAGTATCGGTGTCGCTCACCATGCGGCGACGGTCTGCTTGGTCAAAACGGTTGGTCTCGCTCTCGATGTCCACGTTGCGCGTGAGTGCCTCGGCAACCGTCGTAAAGGCCCGGTGCGACTTGAGACGGCAGCCGCGCGAGCTCGAGATGAGCGTATAGCCGGCGATGCCCGTCTTGGGATGGTAAGCGCGGCAGAAGCCGCCATCGATGACCAGTAGCTTGCCCTCGGCGCGGATGGGCTGCTCACCCTTGGTGGTTTTAACGGGCGTGTGGCCGTTGATGATGTGGCCGGTCGGCGAGCATGCCATGGGCGCGACGCCAAACTCGCGCATGATATCATCGCAGACCGAGGGCGACTTGGTAAGCGTAAAGTACGGGTCCATCGGCTCGACCCAGGTGCTCTTATCGGCGATATAGGCGCGCTCAAAGGTACGCACCAGGCGTCCGCTGGCGGGCGAGTTAAAGCCAATCCACAGGTACCACATCCAGTCGAGAGCGTCGCGGTCGCCCACGCGCCAGGCGCGGCGGGCGATGTGGTCGCAAAAATCGAGATAATCGCGGCCAGCGTGCCAGGTGCCCAGACAGTTCATGCTGCTAAAGGTGCCGTCTTCGTTGAGCGGAACGCAGCCGTGGAAGAGCAGGTTGCCGTTGGCGACCTTGTACATCGAGCCGTGGGAATAGAGGAAATCGATATGGCGATGCAGGTGATCGGCGGTGACAAACTCGGACACGAGCTTGTCGATGATGTGCTGCTCCTGGGGCGTGAGCGTATAGGGGTCCGCCGGATCGACGGTGGGGAAGTCGTTGGTCGTGAGCGGCCACACGCTGCCGTCGGCGAGCGTGACCGTGCCGGTGTCGTGTTCGATCTTGTCGAGTAACAGGCGGTCGGTCATGTCGAACTCGGGGTGGCGCTGGATAATCTGGCCCTCGAGCTTAAAGAGCAGCACGTTGATGGCCTTGATCAGCGGGGTGATGGGCTCACCGGCGGTGTAGGTGGCATCGGCAAAGGCGACGAGCTCGCGCAGCGAGATGCCGTAGTCGTTCTCGAGAATCTCGTAATTGTCGTAGCGTAGGTTGTTGCGCAGCACCGTGGCGATGCAGGCAGGCTCACCGGCCGCAGCGCCCATCCACAGCAGGTCGTGGTTGCCCCACTGGATGTCGAGTGAATGGTAGGTGAGCAGGCGGTCCATAATCTTGGCCGCGCCGCCGCCGCGGTCGAAGATATCGCCCACCAGGTGCAGGTGGTCGACGGCCAGGCGCTTGATGAGCGAAGCGAGCGACTCGATAAAGTCGTCGGCGCTTGCGGTCTCCAGGATGGACTCCACGATGCGCTCGTGATAGCGCACGCGATAGTTGTTCTCGTCCGGGTGCGTGTGCAACAACTCGTCGATGATATAGGCGTAGTCGCGCGGGATGGCCTTGCGCACCTTGGAGCGCGTGTAGCGGCTTGAAAGCGAGCGAGCGACCATGATGAGCTGGTCAAGCATCGTCTTGTACCAGGTTGGCGAGTCCTCGCGCTGGCTGCGGACCAGCTCGATTTTCTCGCGCGGGTAGTAGATGAGCGTGCACAGCTCGCCCTTTTCGTCAAAGGAGAGCGTGTCGCCAAAGATCTCGTCGACATGTTCGCGCACGACGCCCGAGCAGTTATTGAGGATGTGCATAAAGGCTTCGTACTCGCCGTGCACGTCGCTCATAAAATGCTCGGTGCCCTTGGGTAGGTTGAGGATGGCCGAGAGGTTGATAATTTCGGTAAACGCGGATTGTTCGGTGGGGAACTGTCTCGACAGCAGGCGCAGATACTTGAAGTCTTGCGGGTTGCGATCGAATGCGACCATGAAACACCTTCCGATGGGGCTGGTAAAACTGATGAAACAGCGTCAAACGTTTATCAGTATGCGCCGCTTTTGTTTCGATTTTGCGCCAGCGGCTGAATTGTCGGCTGAACGGTTTGGTAAATCGATTTAGTTGAGGTAGATATGGCGGTTGAGTGGAGACGACAGAGGATGTTTTCTCAGATATTTATGCGTGGAGTCGGTGGAGACGATGGTGGTAAAGATGTTCGCTATTTTTGGTTCGATTTGGTAAATAGTGGACATATGTACCGTATGTAGGCTCACTGTGCGATAATTTGCGCAGCAATGAGTAAGGAGCCTCATATGAGTGATTTTGTCCTGACCTGTGAATCCGCCGCCGACCGAACCCGTGAGTTCTTTGCGTCGCGCAATATCCCTGTCGTGTGTTTTCATTACGAGATCGACGATGTTGTCCATACGGACGATCTGTATCAGTCGATTACGCCGGACAAGTTTTTTGCCCAGATTGCCGCGGGCGCCATGCCCAAGATGTCTCAGGTGAGCGTGGGTGAGTACGAGGAGTTTTGGGAGCCGTTTGTTGCCGAGGGTAAAGACGTGCTGCACCTGACGTTGTCGTCGGGTATTTCGGGCACGTATGGATCGGCCTGCGTTGCGGCGCAGATGCTCGCGGATCGCTATCCCCAGGGCGGCAAGGTGCGCGTCATCGATTCGCTGGCGGCGTCTTCGGGCTTTGGCCT
>USMR01000207.1 GCA_900555815.1 uncultured Collinsella sp. | reverse complement strand
ACCGATACCACCGACGGTACCGATGCCCAGTCCACGGATGGCGCCGATACCGCAACTGACGGTCAGACACCCACCGATTCTACCGACAATTCGTACGATAGCTACTAGGCCGCTCGTACGCGAAAGGAAACATCATGGCTAAAGATTCCAGCTTCGACGTCGTGTCCGAGGTCAACATGCAAGAGGTCGATAATGCCTTTCAACAGACCACGCGCGAGATTTCCCAGCGCTATGACCTTAAGGATTCCGGCGCCACGATCGAGCTTTCGAAGGGCGACAAGCTCTTTACGGTCAACGCCCCGGCCGACTTTGTCTCCAAGCAGATTGTCGACGTGCTGAGCTCCAAGCTCATCAAGCGCGGCATCGACCTCAAGGCCGTCTCGTGGGATGCTCCGCAGGCGGCATCGGGCGGCACCGTGCGCGTGCTCGGCCATATCGTCGAGGGTATCGACCAAGCGACCGCCAAGAAGATCAACAAGGACATCAAGGACCAAAAGCTCAAGGTCAAGGTGACCATCGAGGCCGACAAACTGCGTGTTTCCTCTGCTTCGAAGGACGCGTTGCAGTCCGTGATCCAGTTCCTGCGCGACCAGGACTACGGCCAGCCGCTGCAGTTCACCAACTACCGCTAATATCAATCGAAAGGACCGCTCTCCAACATGGATACACCGTTGGGCTCCGTGCTCTACATCACCCTCGGGTGCGCTAAGAACGAGGTTGACACTGACCGCATGCGTTCTCTTTTGACCGCCGCGGGCTACGAGGAGGCATTCGACCCGCAGGATGCCGATATTGCCATCGTCAATACTTGCTCGTTTCTCGCCTCCGCAACGTCCGAGAGCATCGAGACCACGCTCGAACTCGCCAACGAGGTTCAGGACGGCGTTCGTTCTTGCCCCATCGTCATGTGCGGCTGCGTGCCGTCGCGCTATGGCGATGACCTACCTGACGAGCTGCCCGAGGTCGCTGCCTTTGTGAAGGCCGACGAGGAGGACGGCATCGTGGCGGTCATCGATGGCGTGCTGGGTGTCGAGCGCGAGATTGCAGCCTATATCCCGCAGGTCAAACGTACCGTCGAGGGTGCTGTCGCCTACGTCAAGATTTCCGATGGCTGCAACCGCTTCTGCAGCTTCTGCATGATTCCCTACATCCGCGGCCGCTATCATTCGCGCAATGCCGAGAGCATCATCTCCGAGGTGCGCGACCTGGTTGCCGGCGGTGTGCGCGAGATCGTGCTGATCGGCCAGGACACGGGCATCTGGGGTACCGACTTTGCCGACGAGGACGTCGCCGATGGCTCGCCGCGCAATCTGGCGCAGCTGCTGCGTGCCGTCGCCGAGGCCGTGCGCCCGCACAACGTCTGGGTCCGCGTGCTCTATCTGCAGCCCGAGGGCATGACTGACGAACTCATCGAGACGATTCGCGATACGCCCGAGGTGCTGCCCTATATCGATATCCCCGTGCAGCACTGCGACGCGCGCATTCTCAAGGCCATGCGCCGTTCTGGTTCGCGCCAGGAGCTCGAGGACCTGTTCCGCGATCTGCGTGAGCGTATCCCCGGCATCGTGATCCGTTCCACGGCCATGGTCGGCTTCCCGACCGAGACCGACGACGAGTTCCGCGACCTTATCGACTTTATGGACACCGTCGGCTTTGACTACACGAGCGTCTTTGCCTACTCGCAGGAGGAGGGCAGCCTGGCCGCTAAGATGGAGGGTCAGGTCGACGAAGAGGTCAAGCTCGAGCGCGCCCAGGAGGCCATGGACCTGGCCGAGTCGCTCGGTTTTGCCGCCACTGCCGCACATGTGGGCGAGCGCGCCCAGGTGATCGTCGACGGTATCGAAGAGACCGAGGATGGCGCCGAGCTGATCGGCCATGCCTGGTTCCAGGCGCCCGATTCCGATGGCGCGGTGCATCTGGACGCCAGCGAGGCGTCCGTGGGCGATATTCTGACCGTCGAGTTTACCGATAGCTTCTGCTATGAGCTTATCGGTCATGTTGTGGAGTAGGAGAGCGTCGTGGCTAACGAGAGCAATAAGGAACTGACGAGTGTCTGGACGCCCGCCAACATCGTGACGTGCGTTCGCATCGTCTTTATCCCGGTGTTCATGATCGTGTCGGCGCTTTCTCACACGAGTGTTGCCGGTACGGATTGGAGCACCTTCGACGGCCCGCTCGCCGCCGCTGCCTTCATTCTGTATGTGATCCTGTCGTGCACCGATAAGGTCGACGGTTATCTGGCGCGTTCGCGCAACGAGATCACCGACTTCGGTAAATTCTTGGACCCCATCGCCGATAAGCTGCTCGTGTTCTCGGCCCTGCTGCTGTTCTTGGATTTTGGCGCGGTGACCGTGTGGTCCGTGTTCATTATCCTGTTCCGCGAGCTGCTGGTGAGCGCCCTTCGCATGGTCGCGAGTGCGGCCGGTGTGGTCGTTGCGGCCGATAAGCTCGGCAAGTACAAGACGGCAACCACGATGGTCTCCATTTGCGGTTACCTGTGCGTTTTTGCTATGGCCGGCTTGCACCTTCGCCCGGTGGCGCTGACGCTCGCCATCTACTCGGTGTCGCGCTTCCAGTACGCCGTTGCCGTTGTCTTGACCGTTATCTCGGGCGCCCAGTACTTCTGGAACTGCCGCAAGATCGTCTTTTCGGTCTAGGTCCTGGTGGGTATGACGGACTCTTTTGAGCAGATTTCCGCACATAACGAGGAGCTGGCGCGTGATATTGTCGAGCGCGCGAGCGCTCGGGGCGTGACGGTTTCGACGGCTGAGTCGCTGACGGCGGGTATGATCGCCTCGACGATTGCCGATATCCCGGGCGCCTCGGCGGTGCTGCGTGGCGGTGCGGTGACCTATTGCGATGAGATTAAGCATCGTGTTCTTGGTGTTGAGCAGGAGACGCTCGACCGCTATACCGCGGTGTCGC
>USMR01000206.1 GCA_900555815.1 uncultured Collinsella sp. | reverse complement strand
CACATGCCTGCGACACCGGCGATAGACGTGCCATCGGGATGGATGGCTCCGAAGGGGCACGCGATGGCGCACAGCCTGCACCCGATACACTCCTGCTCCTTGACGTGGATGCGATCGCCATCGTGCTCGATGGCATTCACCGGGCAAACCTCGGCGCAGGGGGCACCCTCGCAATGGTGGCAGGCAAGGGCGGCCGAAATACCGCCGGTCTTCACGAGCGCCAGACGCGGCGTATCCTGAAGACCCTGCATCCGGTGGGCGTCGGCACAGGCGGACTGGCATGTTCCGCAGCCGATGCACCTCTCCGGGTTGATGTCGATGAAGCGGTTCATCCCCACTTCCTTTCAAAATAACGGGCCGGGCTCCCGAACGTACGGGACGCCCGGCCCAAAAAGCCAACGAGAACGGGACTACACGATTTGATTCACGTGCGTCTCGTCGTCGAACTTGGCGGCGCCGGGCTCAACGTCCTGGGGAGCGGCGGCGTCCACCAGAGCCTGCTTGAGCTCGGTGTACTGACGCTCGACCTCGCCCTCGGCCCAGACCTGGTCGGCAATGGCGTCTACCTGGCAGGCGGAGAACTTGTCCTCGGGCGTATGCGAGACCGGGTCGACCTTGTGCATGGTCAGCTCGTTGCACTTGCCGATCCACCACTGGTAGGTCATATAGACCGTGCCCTTGTTGATACGGTCGCTCACGTCGGCGCGGCTGTATACCTGGCCGCGGCGGCTGTGAATCGAGACGATGTCGCCGTTCTTGATGCCGCGCGCCTGGGCGTCCGCGGGATTCATGCGGACAAAACCGGGCTCATCGGCAAGCAGCGCCAGCGTCTTGCAGTTGCCGGTCATCGAACGGCAGCTGTAGTGGCCGACCTCGCGGACGGTGCACAGGATGAGCGGGTACTCATCGTCGGGAAGCTCGGAGGGCGCCTCCCAGTCGTGCGCCATCAGGTTGGCGCGGCCGTCCTTGGTGGTGAACTTGCCACCAGCGAACATGTCGGGCGTCCCGTGGTCGTTCACATCGGTGCTCTTGACGGGCCACTGGGCGTAGCCGCCCTCGGGAGCCATCTTCTCGTAGGTTGCGCCCACAAAGTTGGGGCACAGGCTAATGCACTCGTTCCAGATCTGCTCGGTGTTGTCGTAGTGCATGGGGTAACCCATACGCGTGGACAGGTCCGCGAAGATCTCCCAGTCGTGACGGCACTCGCCCTTGGGCGGAACGGCCGCGTCAAAGTGCTGGAAGCTACGGTCGGATGCGGTAAAGACACCCTCGTGCTCGCCCCAAGAGGTGGCAGGCAGGATGACGTCGGCGAGCATGGTCGTCTGCGTCATAAAGATGTCCTGGCAAATGAACAGATCCAGCTCGGAGAGCGTCTTGCGCATACCGGCCGAATCGGGCTCGGTCTGCACCGGGTCCTCGCCGTAGTTGTAGAAGCAGTGCACCTTGCCCTCGTCGACCAGGTGGCCCAGATCGGTGAGCTTGTAGCCCTCCTCGAGCGGGAGCTTTTCCTCGGGCACGCCCCAAGCTTTGGCAAACTTGGCACGCACTGCGGGGTCGGTGACTTTCTGGTAGCCAGGGTACAGGTTGGGCAGCATGCCCATATCGCAGGAGCCCTGGACGTTATTCTGACCGCGCACGGGCGCGAGGCCGGAATTGGGTTTGCCGATCTGGCCGGCAACGCAGGCGATGGAGGCGATGGTGTGCACCGTCTTCAGGTTCTGCTTCTGCTGGCATACGCCCATGCCCCAGCCAATGATGGCAGAGGGCTTCGCCGTGGCGTACATCTCGGCAGCTTGGTGGATCAACGCGGGCTCGACACCCGTGATGTCCTGTACAGATTCGGGAGTGTAGTTCTTGATGGTCTCCCACCACTCGTCAAAGCCGTTCGTGTGCTCGGCGACGAATTCCTTGTCGTAGAGGCCATCGTTGACCAGACAGTTGGCAAAGGCGTTGAGGAACGCAACGTTGCAACCGTTCTTGATCGGAAGGTAGAGATCGGCGATACGCGCGGTTTCGATATGGCGCGGATCGGCGACGATGATCTTGCAACCCTTTTCTTTGGCTCGCACGATACGCCTTGCGACGATGGGGTGCGAATCGGCAGGGTTATAGCCGAAGAGGAAAATGCAGCCCGCATCCTCCATACCGGGGATGGAGCATGACATGCAACCTGAACCAACCGTGTCCATCAGACCGAGGACAGTAGGGCCGTGTCAAGTACGGGCGCAGTTGTCCACGCTGTGGGTGCCGATGCACGCACGCGTAAACTTCTGCATGACGTAGTTCGCCTCATTGCCGCCGCCTCGCGAAGAGCCGGTGGTCATGACAGCGTTAGGACCATATTCGTCAATTATGGCCTGCATCTTAGATGCGGTGAAATCCAGTGCCTCGTCCCAGCTTACGCGCTCAAGATCCGCGCCCTTAGTGCGGCGGATCATCGGGTGCAGTACGCGAGGAGTCAAGATCTTGGTGTCGTTGATGAAGTCGTAGCCGCTCATGCCCTTAAGGCACAGCTCGCTCTGGTTGGTGATGCCGTTGAGCGGTTCGGTGCCCACGACCTGGCCGTTTTGGACCAGGAGGTTAAACTGGCAACCGGCGCCGCAGTACGGGCAGATCACTTTATGCTTCTCCATGACACCCTCCTTCCTTTTTCTGCTACCGAATGCTCGGTACTTATTTGACAATCATTGGGCTTGTCGCCCCAACGCTTACGCCTCGTTTTCGATGGTGGCGCGGGCACGCTCGGCAGTCAGTTCTGCCAGGCGCTCCTCGTCTACCAGGGTGAGGCCCTTGGTCGGGCACGCCTCGGCACACGCCGGACCGCCGGGACGGTCCACGCACAGGTCGCACTTGAGCACGAAGCTCTTGGTCTGCGAACCCACGCGAACGTCGCCCATCAAGACCGGAACCTGCGTGGTCGCCACGCTCACGGCGCCAAAGGGGCATGCCATGACGCAGCTCTTGCAGCCGATG
>USMR01000205.1 GCA_900555815.1 uncultured Collinsella sp. | reverse complement strand
GCGCAGCAGGACCTCGGCGGAGCGCAGGCGGCCGTTGTAGTTGTAGCCCATAGAGTGGCCATGCGCGCCGGTGTCGTGAATCACGAGCAGGTCGCCCATGTCGATATGCGGAAGCTCGCGGTCGATGGCGAACTTGTCATTGTTCTCGCACAGATTGCCCGTGATGTCGTACGTGTTCGTGACGGGCGCTGTGGTCTTGTCGTCGCCACCCGGCTGGCCCATCACCGTAATGTGGTGGTAAGCGCCATACATGGCAGGACGAATCAGATCGACGGCGCTTGCGTCCACGCCGATATAGTCCTTGTAGATCTGCTTCTCGTGGATGGCCTTGGTGACCAGGCAGCCGTAGGGGCCCATCATAAAGCGACCCATCTCGGTGCAGATCGCCACATCGCCCATGCCGGCGGGGACCAGAATCTCGTCGTAGGCTGCGTGTACGCCCTCACCGATGGCGTGAATGTCGTTAGCCTGCTGCTCGGGCAGGTAGGGGATACCCACACCGCCGGACAGATTGATAAAGGCGACATGTGCGCCGGTCTCGCGCTCCAGGCGCACGGCAAGTTTAAAGAGGATGCGTGCGAGCTTGGGATAGTAGTCGTTAGTGACGGTGTTGCTGGCAAGGAAGGCATGGATGCCAAAATTCTCGGCGCCCTTGGCCTTGAGCATGCGGAAGGCCTCAAAGAGCTGCTCGGTGGTCATGCCATATTTGGAGTCGCCCGGGTTGTCCATGATGCCGTTGGAGAGTTGGAACAGGCCGCCTGGATTAAAGCGGCAGCTGACCGTTTTGGGGATGGGCCCCGCAACACGCTCAAAGAACTCGATGTGGCTGATGTCGTCAAAGTTGACGATGGCACCCAGCTTGTTGGCGAGCTCAAAGTCGGCAGCCGGCGTGTCGTTGGACGAGTACATGATGTCGTGTCCCGTGATGCCCAGCGAGCGGGCGATCATGAGCTCGGTATAGCTCGAGCAATCGCAGCCGCAGCCGTATTCGTTGAGAATGGAGATGAGCGCCGGGTTGGGGTTGGCCTTGACGGCAAAGTATTCCTTAAAGCCCGGGTTCCATGCAAAGGCGTCGCGCACTTCTTGCATGTTGCGGCGGATGCCCGCCTCGTCGTATAGATGAAACGGCGTGGGGAACTGCTCGACGATATGCTCGAGTGTCTCCTTGTCCACAAACGGCTGCTTGGCCGCATATGCCTCGTTGGGGGTCAATGCCATGTCCCGTAAACCTCGCTATCCAGACGGCGCCATCTGCGCATCGAATCCGCATAGCGTGGACCCAATGTCCGGATAGCGCTCCCGCATTGCTGCAGACAGTCCTGTGGGTGTTTCCCACAGGCCCACCAGGTTGTTCGTGCCCGAAAAACCCAGTTCGGCGGGTTTCGCCTCCCCACGGGGTCAAAGCCTGCCGGCTCGCCCGCGGCTCTTCGTGCCCGCGCCTCTATCAAGTGATAAAGACCCTATCACGTTGCACTTTACCAAACAAGAGTATTCGTATATAACGTTTAAAAAATGCAGCAATATGCTGGAAACATGTGTGCCACAATCCTGTATCACAATAAGTTGCAACAGATGTGCCTCACGAAGGGATTCTCTATGACCGAGCTCCAAGAACTCCGTCGCTATCGCCGCGATCACCAACGCATTCCGGAGCTCGATTTCGATCTTCCGCAGACTATCGCCTATATCGAGGGCGTGTTGGCGCCGCTCGCTTGCGAGGTGACCCATCCGTGTCCCAGCTGCGTCTGCGCTTTCTTCGACGCTGGCGTTGGTGCCGCGCGTGCCACGGCGATTCGCGCCGATATGGATGCGCTGCCCATCGCGGAGGCGACGGGAGCGGCCTTTGCCTCGATCCATCCCGGCAAGATGCACGCTTGCGGACATGACGGACACATGGCCATGGCACTTGCCGCCGCGACGTATGTCGACCGTACGATTCGCGAGCAACCGGGCGCTATTAGGCGCAACGTTCTCTTTGTGTTCCAGCCGGCCGAGGAAACGACCGGTGGTGCCAAGACGGTATGCGAGAGCGGCGTGTTCGAGCGCTACGGGGCGGATCGCATCTTCGGCTTCCACGTGTGGCCCGATCTGCCCGCCGGCACGTTGGCGAGCTGCCCCGGTCCGTTGCTGGCGCGTTCGAGTGAGACACACATTCATATTCACGGGACGAGCATCCATATCGCTAAGACCTATGGCGTTCCGGTCGAGGAGTCGCACGATGCGGCGCTGGCGGCTGCCAAGTTCTTGGTTGCCGAGCGCGAACTGATGGACGAGTTGGGTGCCGATGAACCCTGCATTGGTAAGTTCGGCCTGCTGCAGGCCGGTACCGTCTGCAATGCGGTGGCGGGGGAGGCCCATGTTGCCGGCAGCCTGCGTGTGTTTACGGACGACATGTTCGACCGGGCGCGCGAAGGCGTGCGCCGCGTGCTGGACGATGCCTGTGCCGCAACAGGCTGTACGTACGATCTCGATTTTGCCGAGGGCTATCCGCCAGTCGATAACGACCCCGAGCTGTTTGCCTGCATTGCGCTTGCCTTGTCCGAGCTGCAACTTGTGGACGAGCCGCTGCTGATCGCCGAGGATTTCGCGTTCTATCAACGCCATCTGCCGGGCGTGTTTTTCCTGCTGGGCACGGGTATGCCAGAGGACCAAGACAACCCGAGTGATACGGATGGCTGCCCCGCCTATGCCACAAGCGCTCTGCATACCGATAGCATGCTCTTCGACGAGGAAATCCTTCTCAAAGGCCTCGATGTCTACAAACGATTGCTTTTGCTTGACTAAGGCGCAAAGGACTATGTGTTCTAGAAAACACGAACAAACGTACGATATAATAGAGATGTAAGTCTATAGAAACGTTTGACGTTACTAACGTAAGGCGATACTATGATTGCATCGTATAAAGATGAGGATACCGAACGCTTTGCCATGGGTGTGCGGGTTGGGACCGCCTGGGGATAGCTTGCTATGGGGAC
>USMR01000204.1 GCA_900555815.1 uncultured Collinsella sp. | reverse complement strand
GTCGGACATCTACGCCATGGGCGGGCGGCCGAGCCATGCCATGAACCTGCTGTGCATTCCGAGCTGCCTGGGCGTCGAGGTCGCCGGCCAGATTCTGGCGGGTGGCGCCGACAAGTGCGTCGAGGCCGGTTGCTCTATCGCGGGCGGCCATACCATCAACGACGACGAGCCCAAGTACGGTCTGTCCGTGAGCGGGTTTGTCGCGCTCGACCGCATGCTCGCCAACAGCGGCGCGCGCGTGGGCGATGCGTTGCTGCTGACCAAGGCGGTTGGCTCGGGCATCATCACCACGGCCATTAAGGGCGAGCTCATCGAGCAGGACGAGGCCGCAGCCATGTTTGACTCGATGCGCACCCTCAACGAGGCTCCGATTCGTCTGGCCGAGGGACTTGAGCTTCACGGCTGCACCGACATCACGGGCTTTGGCCTGATCGGGCATGCGTGCGAGATGGCCGAGGGCTCGGGCGTGCAGATTGAGCTTGCGTCGGGGGCGGTGCCGCTCTTTGACCAGGTGCTCGACATGGCGCGTCTGGGCATTATCCCCGCGGGCTCCTACCGCAACCAGGACTTCTTTGGCCCGCGCGTGGCTGCCGACGAAGACCTGGAGCCGGGCATGTTGGATTCGCTGTACGATCCGCAGACGTCTGGTGGCCTGCTCATCGCGGCACCTGCTGCCGATGTGGATGAGCTTGCGCGCCGTCTGCATGCCGAAGGACGTATTGCCGCCGTCGTCGGTCGCGTGTGCGAGCCGGTGCCAGGCGGTCCTGCCGTCCACGTTGTTCGCTAGCCCGCACGTTTATGTAACTGTTTACCGTTCTCTAGAACGGTTCTTTCGAAAGGAAAATCTATGTCTACCAAGATTGAAGTCAATGCCATGGGCGATGCCTGCCCGCTGCCCGTCGTCAAGACGCTCAAGGCCCTCAAACAGCTCGATGGTGAGGGCGCTGTCGTGACCTCGGTCGATAACGAGACCGCCGTCAAGAACATCTCCAAGATGGCACAGGAAAAGGGTTGCACCGCCTCGGTCGAGAAGGTTTCTGACGCCGAGTGGCACGTGACCGTGGCGACCTCTGGCGCCGTTGCCGTGGCCGATCCCGAGCAGGATGGCGCTGCCTTCTGTGATGCCAGCGCCGACAAGGGCAAGCTCGTCATTTCCGTCTACACCGACTGCATGGGCCGTGGCGACGACGAGCTGGGCCACAAGCTCATGAAGGCCTTCATCTTTGCCGTGACGCAGCAGGAGGAACTGCCCGCGACTATGCTGTTCTACAACGGCGGTGCCAAGCTCACCGTCGAGAGCTCTCCGGTGCTCGACGACCTGAAGGGCCTGGCCGAGCAGGGTGTCGAGATTCTTACCTGCGGTACCTGCCTCGACCACTATGGCATTAAAGACCAGCTTGCCGTGCGCGTCGTGCGCCCGTAGCGTATTGGTTGGAGTTGCCATGAGGGAGAAGCGCCCGGCGCTTGTCATCACGTTTCCCACCACGGCGGCCGCCATGGGGTGCGAGACCCTATGCATCGAGCGCGGCCTTCCCGGGCGCACGATTCCCGTGCCCGGGGAGGTCGCTGCCGGCTGCGGCTTGGCGTGGAAGGCGCTGCCTTCGGATGAGGAACTGCTGCGCGGCGAGCTTGCCGCAGCGGGCATTCCCACCGAGGGCTATACCGTGATTGATATGTGGGAGGTCGTGCGATGATCTACCTGGATAACGCGGCGACGACCATGCATAAGCCGCAGACGGTCATCGATGCCGTGACGCAGGCGATGTGCTCGCTCGGCAATGCCGGGCGCGGCGCCACGTCGGGTGCTCTCGATGCCGCTCGTACGATTCATGGCTGCCGTGCCAAGCTCGCGCGCCTTTTGGGTTGCCCGAGGGCGGACCATGTGTGCTTTACGCCCAACTCCACGGCGGCGCTCAACACCGCCATCAATGGCGTTGTACGTCCCGGTGATCACGTGGTCACGACGGTGCTCGAGCACAACTCGGTGTTACGCCCGCTCAACCGCTTGGCGACGGAACAGGGTGTGACGGTTGAGCATGCGGGTTGCGATGCGAGCGGCGCGCTCGACTACGACGAGCTCGAGCGGTTGGTCACGCCGGGCACGCGTGCTGTGGTGGTGACGCACGCCTCCAATGTGACCGGCAACGCGGTTGACGTTTCGCGCGTGGCTGCCATCGCGCATGCGGCCGGCGCGCTGGTGATCGTCGACGCCTCTCAGTCTGCCGGCACGGCGAAGATTGACATGGATGCCATGGGGCTCGATGTTGTGTGCTTTACCGGCCACAAGGGGCTCATGGGTCCGCAGGGGACCGGCGGCCTGGCCGTGGCAGAGGGCATTGACGTGGCTCCGTGGGCCATGGGCGGCACGGGCGTGCACAGCTTCGACCCACTGCAGCCGCTTGAGTGGCCCACGCGCCTTGAGGCGGGCACGCTCAACGGCCACGGCATCGCGGGACTTTCCGCAGGCCTCGACTTTATCGAGGCACAAGGCGGGGTCGAGGCGATTGCGGCGCATGAGCGCTCGCTTGCGGAGCGCTTCCTCGCCGGTGTTCGCGAAATCCCCGGCATTGCGCTCTACGGTGCGTTTGACCAGCCCGTGCGCTCGGCGATCGTCTCACTCAACGTGGGTGATATCGACTCTGCCGAGATTTCGGACGCGCTCATGCAAGGGTGGGGGATTGCGACGCGCCCCGGTGCCCATTGCGCTCCGCTTATGCACCGCGCGCTGGGGACCGAGCGCCAGGGTATCGTCCGCTTCTCGTTTGGGTATTTCAACACGGACGAGGAAGTCGACACCGCGATTGACGCTTTGCGCGATTTAGCCTGCTAGAGCGTATATACTTGCGGGACGGGCCTTTTGCCCGTCCCGTTTTTGTTTCGACCCGAAAGGTGTGCCTATGGCCTCATCCGCTCCGCGCGGTTTGAGATCCGACCATGACCTTACCGACGGCAATCCACAATTCTCCAAGCTCATATCCGCCGGTAACCTCAACAACCCGCCTAAGC
>USMR01000203.1 GCA_900555815.1 uncultured Collinsella sp. | reverse complement strand
CGCTGGCCACGAGCGCGGCAGGTTCATCGCCCTCGGAGAGGCCGACGACGATGGGGCTATCCTTGCGCGTGACCGCAATCTCGCCCGGATGATCGACATGCATGACGGCCAGGCCGTAGGCGCCCTGCAAAACCTCCGTCGTGTGTGCGAGAGCGTCGATCAAATTGCCGTCATAGTACTTCTCGATGAGATGGGCGACGATCTCGGTATCCGCCTCGCTCTTGAAGACGTGCCCGCGGCCGACGAGCTCCTCGCGCAGCTCGGCGAAGTTCTCGATGATGCCGTTGTGGACGATGGCGATACGACCGTCGCAGCTGGTGTGGGGGTGAGCGTTAACGACGGAGGGCTTGCCGTGGGTGGCCCAACGGGTGTGGCCGATACCGCAGGTAGCGTCGCTGTCGATATTGGAAAGCTCGCTCTCCAAGCCCGCGACCTTACCCACGCGGCGGATGACATCGAGGTGCGCCGCGGCGCCCTCGCCCACCTCGAGCGCGACGCCCGAGGAGTCATAGCCGCGATACTCCATACGCTTGAGGCCCGTGACCAGGATGTTCTTTGCAATATCAGAGCCGGTGTAGCCGACAATTCCGCACATAGGATAAATCCCTTCGTCCGCTTGACTGCAAAACGTCCACGCACAGGGGGCGCTGAGACGCATAACGTTCGAGTATTGTACTCACGCAAACGCAAGCTGATATACCAGAGGTGGTATCTCAACTTAGATACCACTCGATGCACACACGTCCAGCCGGTCCAAACCACCACAAAGGTACCTGCCCCCTTCGTGGTGGTCGCGCTGGCAACGGCGTTTCCCCAGATAAACCTGCCAAAATAAACCTGTCCCTTTTTGGTAGGTTTGGGATGCTACAATCTGGCTTGTACTTGAAACGCATCAAAGGGGCCGCTATGGCAAAGGTAAAAATCAGCGACGTCGCGCGCGAGGCCGGGGTTTCGTTGGGCACGGTTTCCAACGCGCTCAACCACCCCGAAAAGCTGCGCCCCGAGACCCTCAAGCTCATCAACGAGACCATCAATCGCCTTGGCTACCTGCCCAACCAAAGCGCCCGTCAGCTCGCGGGCGGCGCCACCAAGTCCTTTGGCCTGGTGCTCCCCCGTCTCGATCACGGCTTTTCGCTCCAAATCGCCAGCGGCGCCCACAACGAGGCCCGCAAGCACGGCTACGACTTGCTCATCGCCAACGCCGATAACGACGATATTCTCGAGGATCATTACCTGCGCTACTTTATGGGCACCCAGATGTCCGGCGTCATGGTTCAGCCCATGGCATCCCCCGACTGGCACCCCGCCATGACCAAGATGCCCGTGCCGATCGTCCATCTGGACATCCATTGCTCCGAGCCCGGCTACTACGTAGCGGCCGACAATGAGGCCCAGGGTCGCATCATTGCCGAACTTGCCATCGCCCGCGGCGCGCACCATATTGTCGTCGTCGGCCGAGCAGCATTTATGCAACTCACCCTGCGCGTCCTTGGCATTCATAAGGCGCTCGCCCTGCACCCCGATATCAAGATCGAAGTCATCGACGCCGGCGAATGGAATACCGCTGCCGACGGCTACGGCATCGGTGCCCAAATCGCCGAGCGCCCCGCGGACGAACGTCCCGATTTTGTCGTCGGCCTGACCGATGTGTTGGCCTCGGGCGTCGTTTCGGCACTGGTCGACAAGGGCATCTCTGTCCCCGGGCAAGTACGCGCAGCAGGCTGCGATGGCAACCCGCTCGCTTGGAGCGGATCGGTCCCGCTCACTACGGTAGCGCCCCCGGGCTACGAGATTGGCCGCAAGGGTGTCCAACTGCTGATGGAGCAAATCGAGAACAAGGCCCCGGCAAAGATCAATCATATCCGTGTCGGCTCCGCAGCGCGTACCGTCACCGCAGTCGCCGCCGAGGATATCAACCGCCAAGAACTGGTACGTCCGTTCCTACTGGAACGCGCCAGCACCCAGGCAAGCAGCCAGACCGACGCCACGGCCATCAACCTCGGTGCGTATCTATAGCACGCCCGCGAGTATGCTAAGTCGCCGCTTAAGCAAAAGGGGCCCGACCATTGCCGGACCCCTTTTGCTTAAGCGCAAACGTGAGCAATCGCTCGTTTCAACGCCGCAATTTTCTAGCGCACAGTCTTGATTGCCGCCGCCAGGTCGAACAGCGTATCGAGCACGGCCTCGCAGCCATCCACCACGTCCTGCGGCAGCGGCACGATATCGGGGACGGCGAAGACATGGCATCCGGCCGTGATGCCCGAGACGCAGCCGTTGCGCGAATCCTCGACCACGGCACATTCCTCGGGAGCAAAGCCCGCGCGCTCGCAGGCGAGCAGATACATCTCGGGGTCGGGCTTGCCGTGCACGACGTCCTCGCCACACGTTACCGTTTCAAACTTGCCAAAAAGACCGACCATCTTAAGGTTGCGCTCGGCCGTAACGAGGCGCGACGACGTCGCTAGACCCACGTGATAGCCCGCAGCCAGCAGCTCGTCTAGGCACTCGGCGGCACCGGCCTTAAGTTCCAGTTCGGTCTTGACCATCTCGTCGCGAATCTCCTTGTGGCGACGATAGATCGCCTCGGTGGTTTCATGGCTGCCGTAATGCTTATCAAGGATGTCCATGACATCGGGCAGCGTGCGGCCGATAAACTGATGGATCAGCGCTTCATCAATCGCGAGCCCCAGCTCAGCGGCGCCTGCCTTCCAGGCCTTAATCCCCAAACGCTCGGTATCGACGAGCGTTCCATCCATGTCAAAAATAACAGCCTTGATCATATCGGTCCCCCATCGACTCTCGCTGTCGCGTTGCTGCAACTCTACCGCATTTGGCAACTTGTATATAACGTATATGCCATATTGCACTTTCGTTACACAGATAGAAGTCTTATGGCAAGTAACGCATTAGGATTATAGTTTTCGATCGAGTACTCAACGATAAGGAACGTTTCATGATTTTAGACACCACGGCACCCGCAGAGGAGCTTCAAGACAAGCTATCGGC
>USMR01000202.1 GCA_900555815.1 uncultured Collinsella sp. | reverse complement strand
GGTTGACGAAGAACGTGAACGTCGGCGGGTTGACGCCCGTCTGAGTCACGTAGTGCATGCGCAGGCGGCGCTTGCCGTCCACCACGGTATGACCGAACTCGCGCAGGTCGGTGAGGAACGTGTTGAGGCGCGAGGTGCTGATCTTTTGCGAGCGCGTCTTTTCGGCGGCGTCGACCATTGCCCAGATCTTCTCGACGCTGCGGCCGGTCAGGGCAGAGATGCGCAGGTACTGGGCCCAGGGAGCCATAACGCCCAGACGGCGGTCGATGGTCTCCATGCAGGCCTCGCGCTTACGGTCGTCGTCGAGCAGATCCCACTTGTTGAGCAGCACCACGATGGCGCAGCCGCGCTCGATGGCAAGACCCATGACCTTCTGGTCCTGCTCAGTGACGCCCACGGAGGCATCGACGACGAGCAGCGCCACGTCGGCGCGGTCGATGGCACGCAGGCCGCGGACCATGGAGTAGTACTCGATGTTCTCGTACACAGTGCTCTTCTTGCGGATGCCCGCGGTATCGACCATGCGGTAGTGCTTACCGTTGCGCTCCACGACGGTGTCGATGGCGTCGCGCGTCGTGCCGGCGATGTTGGACACGATAGAGCGGTCGGCGCCCAGGATGCGGTTGAACAACGAGGACTTACCGGCGTTGGGGCGGCCGATGATGGCGACGTTCAGCGCGTCGGGGAACTCGTCGGCGATCTCGTCCTCCTCCTCGGGCAACAGGGCCACGATGTCGTCGAGCAGGTCGCCCGTGCCGTGGCCGTGCAGGGCCGAGAGCGGCGTGGGCTCACCGATGCCGAGCGAATAGAACTCCCAGATGCTGTCGTTCTCGCGATCGGGGTTGTCGAGCTTGTTCACCAGCAGAAAGACCGGCTTGTCGCAGCGCTTGAGCATGCGAGCGACCGACTCGTCCTCCTCGGTGACGCCGGTGCGGCCGTCGACCACAAACAGGATGACGGCGGCTTCCTCGGCGGCGGCGAGGGCCTGGTCGCGAATGGACGTGGCGAAGACGTCATCGCTCTTGAGCGGTTCGATGCCGCCCGTGTCGACGATGGTGAACTCGCGGCCGTTCCAATCGGCCGTGTGGTACGAGCGGTCGCGCGTGACGCCGCGGGACTCATGGACGATGGCGTCCGAGGTCTGGGCCAGGCGGTTAACGAGCGTGGACTTGCCCACGTTGGGGCGTCCGACGACGGCGACGATAGGTTTCATCTGCACTCCTTTAATGGGTAGGGTCAGTGGAAGTGTTAGAGTCGGCAGGCACAATGCCAAGGAAGTGCTCCAGGGTATCGAGCAGCTCATGCGGCATGGTCGACACCACATGAACCTCGGCGCCGCGACTGGTAAGGCTTGCGAGTAAATCGTCACGATGATACTCGTCAAGCGTCATGCCGTCAGCGTTGAACATGAGCTTAGGCACAAAGAGCATAACCCCCGAGAGGTCCTGCGGCAGCTGTTCCAGAATGTCGCAGGCGACGATGAGGCCGGTCACGTCCACGTTGCCGCCAAAGTAGCGATTCTTGATGGCCGTGACGGTGCCGGCGAGCCCCTGCGGCGATTCCACGAAACGTGCCACGGTGTCGCGTGCGCTGGCGCCCGAGAGGCACAGCAGGTGCTGGCTGCGAGCGGCGATGGCCTCGCGGACGCGGGCCAGTCGCTCGGCAGCGGCGGCAAGCACATCGTCCGTCTCGTCTAGGTATGAGCGGATCATGCCGATACCGTCGTAGTACTGCGGATAGCCGTCGTAAAAGTCCGCCTCGGGCGGATCGATGCCGGCGTCCAGGTAGAACTCGTCGCTCATCTGGAAGGTGTGGCGGCCAAAACGCTCGAAGGCGCGGTCCTGGTAGGGACGGATCATGGCAATGGTCTCGCGCGCCAGTTCGGGCTTGTCGCTGTATGACCAGCTAAAGCGGTTCTGATGCTTGGTAAAACCGAGCGGCACAATGCCCAGGCTGGGGATCTGCTCGGGCTCCTCGCAAAAGCGCAGGGTCTTTTCCAGCTCCTCGCCGTCGTTCATGCCGGGGCACAACACGATCTGCGCGTGAATCTCGATGCCGGCGGCCATGATGGCCTCGAGTACGTCCATGCCGCGCTGGGCGTTGCGGCCCATCATACGACGGCGGACGTCGGGGCTCACGGCATGGACCGACACGTTCATAGGGCTCATGTTGCGTTGGATGACGTTTTGCACGTCCTCGTCGGTGAGGTTCGTGAGCGTGACGAAGTTGCCCTGCAAAAAGCTCAGGCGGTAGTCGTCGTCGCGAATATAGAGCGTGGAGCGGCCGCCCTTGGGCAACATGGTCATAAAGCAGAACACGCAGGCGTTTACGCAGGTACGCATGCCGTCGAAGATGGGGCCATCGAACTCCAAACCCCAGTCCTCGCCCGGGAAGCGGTCGAGCTCGACGGGGGTGACGGTGCCGTCGCGCGGGTCGAAAACCTCGAGGTCGACGGTGTCGTCGTCGGCCTCCCAGAGCCACACGATCATGTCGGTGAGCGCCTCACCGTTGACCGTGAGCACGCGCATGCCCGGCTCGATACCCACATCCCACGCGGGCGATTCGGGACGCACGTTCTTTACGAGCGCGCCCTCACCCGGCTCGGGGTCGCGGCTGCGCCCGTAATCGGCCACCTCGGCGGCGTATGCGGGTACGGTCTGGTCCATGATTAGCGGCAAAGCTCCTTGATGCGCTCGACGGCGCGCTCGATGTGTTCTTGCGGGGTGGAGGCTCCGGCGGTGATGCCGATGTGGTGAGCGTCGGTAAACCAAGCGGTCTCAAGCTCTGAAGCTTCCTCGATGTGATGCGTGCGCTCACAGGCGTCTGCGCAAATCTGCGCCAGGCGGCGGGTGTTGCCCGAGTTCTTGCCGCCCACGACGACCATGCAGTCGCAGCGGTTGGCAAGTGTGGCTGCTGCCTGTTGACGCTCACTCGTGGCGGCGCAGATGGTGTTGATCACACGCAGCTCCTGCACGCGCGGGGTGATAGCTGCCACGACCTCGGCGAGGT
>USMR01000201.1 GCA_900555815.1 uncultured Collinsella sp. | reverse complement strand
GAGATTGGCATTACTAAGCTGCGCGGCAGGTTCCACCAGATGGGGCATTTTGTAGTAATGCCCACGTTCCATCCGGCAGCAGCGCTGCGCAATCCGGCGTGGCAGGAGCTGCTGGAGGAAGACTTTAAGATGCTGGGCGACTATCTGGAGCGACATCCCGCACCAGAGGACGCCTCGGAATAATAAGGAGCATATATGTCCCTGGAGCGCCTGGGGGTAGGTACTTACAAAACGACTTGCGCTGCCGATACGGAGTACTTTGGCGAGCTAATTGCACCGTGCCTTGAGGACGGCGATGTGCTCATCCTGACCGGTGGCCTGGGAGTGGGCAAAACTCACTTTACCAAGGGCGTCTCGCGCGGGCTGGGCGATGGGCATATGGTTACGAGTCCTACGTTTGCGCTCATGGCCGTTCACGATCAAGGTCGTATTCCGCTGTTTCACTTTGATCTATACCGCCTGGAGCATGCCTACGAGCTCGAGGATACGGGCATTTTCGATGTGCTGGGCTATGAGGGTGCTTGCCTGCTGGAATGGGGCGAACAATTCCAGGACGAGCTGACGGATGAGTATCTTTCGGTGACGCTCAAGCGTGATGAGGGTGACAGCGATGTGCGAACGATAACGCTCGAGGCGCACGGTGACCGCGCAATGGAGCTTTCCCATTTGATTGATAAGGCTGTACAAGATGAGCTTGCATAACGACAACGCGCTGGTGGTGGCGCTCGATACCTCGACCGACATGCTTGCCTGCGCGGCAAGTTGGATTGATAGACAGACGGGCGAGACGAAGCTCGTGAGTGGCGACCACATGTGTCGCCGTCACGCCAACGTTGAGCTCGTGAATACCGTTGATGGTGTGCTGGCTCAGGCCGGTCTGGATCGCAGCGATGTTGGTTGCTACGTGGTCGGCCGCGGCCCGGGGTCGTTTACGGGTGTGCGCATCGGCATCTCCACTGCCAAGGGCCTCGCACGTGGTGCCAATGTTCCGCTGCTGGGCGCGTCGACGCTTGACGCTTGCGCTTGGACGGCGTGGAAGGCTGGCGTGCGCGGCAAGCTTGGTATCTTGGCCGATGCTATGCGCGGTGAGGTATATCCGGCGCTGTATATGCTGGTCGATGAGGGCCCCGAGCGTCAATTTGAGCGCGAACACGTGGTCAAGGCCGCCGTGGCGCTCGATGAGTGGCGCCAAGCGGCGGACTGGGACCAGGTTCAGCTGACCGGCGACGGTCTCGTGCGCTATGGCAAGCTGCTGGGTGAGGACGAGATCGCCCGCTGCGTGGAGCGCGACCTGTGGTGGCCTTCGGGCGAGGGCTTGCTGCTCGCGCACGCTGCGGGTGACGGCGATCCGGCTCGCGTCCTGCCGATTTACACGCGCCTTTCGGATGCCGAGGAAAACGAGCGCAAGCGCCTGGGCCTTGCCGAGAGCGCGCAGAGTGAGGTGACAGGTGTTGCCGACGAGCTCGCTGGGCGTCATCTGCAATTCCGCCCCATGGGCGCGGCGGATGCCGAGGGCGCGAGCGCACTGGAGACCGCCTGCTTTGAAGGCGCCGGACACGAGGCGTGGACGCCGGGCATGTTCTTGTCCGAGCTGGGCGAGGACGTTGCCGCTCCGCGTAGCTGGTGGGTGGCGCACGACGACGGTCAGTTGCTGGGTCTTGCCGGCGGCATGGTCGTCGACGGGGACGTGCAGATTATGGACGTTGCCGTCGATCCGACTCATCGCCGTGAGGGTATCGCCCGCAAGCTTCTGTCGCACGTGAGCTATGACGCGCAGATGCTCGGCTGCACCACGGCTTCGCTTGAGGTTGAGGACGGCAACGAGGGCGCAATTGCACTCTATGCCGCCCTGGGCTTTACCGAGGCGGGTCGTCGCCGTGGCTACTACGGTGCCGGCAAGGATGCCATCGTCATGACGGCGCCGCTGCCCCTGGTGCTTCCGGTCGACAATGCTTCGCCCGAGCCGACGGCGGCAGAGCAGCGCGTATGGCCGCTGCCTGCGCCTGGGCGCTCCGAGGGGGAGCGTGCCGAAATTGAGCGCCGCCGCCTAGTGCTCGCTATCGAGAGTTCCTGCGACGAGACGGCCGTGGCGATTATCGATGCGGATGGCAATATGCTGGCCAACCAGGTGTCGACACAGATTGATTTTCATGCCCGCTTTGGCGGCGTGGTGCCCGAGATCGCCTCGCGCAAACACGTTGAGGTGATTGTGAGTGTCGTGGATGCGGCGCTCGAGGATGCCGCAGCATCGCTTGGTCTTGAGGGTGGAGCCATTGCCCCCAGCGAGCTTGCCGCCGTGGGCGTGACACAGGGTCCGGGCCTGGTGGGCGCCCTCGTGGTGGGCGTTGCCTTTGCCAAAGGCTTTGCCTACGCTGCCGGTAAGCCGCTCGTATGCGTCAACCATCTGGAGGGGCACCTGTTTGCCAACTTGCTGGCGCAGCCCGACCTCAAGCCTCCGTTTATCTTTACGCTTGTCTCGGGCGGGCACACCATGCTCGTGCACGTAAAGGCATGGGGCGACTACGAGGTGCTCGGTGAGACGCTCGACGACGCCGTGGGCGAGGCCTTCGACAAGGTGGCCAAGGCGTTGGGCCTGGGCTATCCCGGTGGCCCCATCATTTCCAAGCTGGCCGAGACGGGCAATCCCCGCGCGATCGATTTCCCCCGTGCGCTTAACAGCAGGGGAGACTATCGTTTCTCGCTTTCGGGTCTTAAAACGGCCGTGACGCTCTACATCGAGCAGGAGACCAAGGCCGGGCGCACGATTCACCTGCCCGATCTGGCAGCTTCGTTTGAGGCAGCTGTCTTTGACGTGCAGTACAAGAAGGCCAAAAACGCATTGCACGCTACCGGATGTAAGGAATACTGCATCGGCGGCGGCGTCTCGGCCAACCCGCATCTGCGCGAGATGATGATCAAGAAGCTTGGACGTCAGGGGATTCGCGTAACGGTGCCGCCCTTGTCTGCCTGTACCGACAACGCAGCCATGATCGCGGAGGTCGCTCGCCGTAAATTAGACCGAGGT
>USMR01000200.1 GCA_900555815.1 uncultured Collinsella sp. | reverse complement strand
TTGCGGGTGGCAACCGACCGCCTGCTCTGTTCGATGCGGTTGACGGGCGGTCGGATGGTACTCTAATCGGGCTGCGAAACAGAAGTGACACATATGGAGCGCTTTAATAAATTGTATCGTTTCAATAGGCAGCTTTTTGTTTAACTGCAGCTAAAACTCTGTTACGATGCAGTCCAGGCGGGTGCCGGAATGGGACTTGGGCACGCGCGAACCTACTTGAAAGGCTACTTTTATGGCTATCGAGAAGACCTTCATCATGATTAAGCCCGACGCCGTGCGCGACCGCAAGATCGGCGAGATCGTTGCTCGCATTGAGCGCAGCGGCCTTGTCATCGAGCGCATGGAGATGACCACGCTCGAGCGCGCTACCGTCGAGGAGCACTACGCCCATCTGGCCGACAAGCCCTTCTTTGGCGGTCTCTGCGACTTTATGACGAGCGGTCCGGTCGTCAAGATGGTCGTTTCCGGTCCTTCCGCTGTTGCTAAGATGCGCACCCTTATGGGTGCTACCAACCCGCTTGACGCTGCCCCTGGTACCATCCGCGGCGACTTTGCCGTCGATGTTAACGCCAACGTGATCCACGGCTCCGACTGCCTGGAGAACGCCGAGATCGAGATCAAGCGCTTCTTTTGCTAAACCAGCTTTGACTCCTTAAAGCTGTTAGCGTGTGGCTAGGGCGCCGCGGAACTCCATCCGCGGCGCCCTTTAATTCCAAAATCTATGAAGGGGCCCGCACGGACATGAGATCCGAGCGGGCCCCTGCTGTTAGCTTGTGGCACTGAGTAGTTTAGGCCTCGTCGACGACCTTGAGGCCGCGCGTGTGGTCGATCTCGTTGAGGAGGTTGACGCGACGCTCGTGACGACCGCCCTCAAACTCGGCGTCGAGCCACTCGTCGACAAACAACTTGGCGAGCTCGGAGCCAACGACTCGGGCGCCAAAGGCCAGCACGTTGGTATAGTTGTGCATGCGAGACAGCAAGGCGCTGAAGGGCTCGGAGCACACGACGGCGCGTACGCCCTCGACCTTGTTGGCAGCCAGGCTAATCCCGACGCCGGTGCCACAGATGAGGATGCCCAGGTCGACGTCGCCGTTGGCAACGGCCTTACCCACCTTGTAGCCGGCGATGGGGTAGTCAAAGCTCTCGGAGGTGTCGGTGCCAAAGTTCACGACCTCGCAGCCGCGCTCCTTCAGGTGCTCGGAGATGATGTTCTTGAGCTCGACGGCGGCGTGGTCGTTGCCGATACCGATCTTCATGGATGGTTCCTCTCTGGTCTGTGCGGCGCAAATGCTAAAGGTGTTTACCGCGTTCGACTGCATGATAGCGCGACTTTTGCGTAAACGCTCGGGCGTTTTTTGGTCAAACGCTTTAGCATGCAACAAGACTGGCTTCTCATGAATGAATGCTGTCAGTTTGTGCTTGAGCGCCGTCCGCCGGAACCATGGTTGCGGTTTTTGATGCATTGTTATCAAATAAAGGTGCTAACTAGTATTAAGAGCCAAGCCCGTTATGCAAGCAGGAGATACCTATGCCTACCGATTCCCTTCGCGATGCCGCGTTTTGCGATGTTTTGAACCGCGAGCTTGTCTGTGCACTCGGCTGCACCGAGCCCATTGCCGTTGCCTATGCAGCGGCACTGGCGAGCCAGACGCTCGGTTGCGAACCCGATCACATGGATGTTGCCTGCTCGGGCAACATCATCAAGAACGTCAAGAGCGTGACCGTGCCCAACTCGGGCGGAATGCACGGTATTGAGGCCGCGGCCGTGCTGGGTGCCGTGGGCGGCGACGCCAAGAGCGCGCTCGAGGTGCTCGAGAGCGTTGACGATGAAGACCGTGCTCGCGTGACCGAGCTCCTCGCCGACGCCGGCTACTGCGATGTGTCGCTTGTCGAGGGTGTGCCCAACCTCTACATCAAGGTGACTGCCACGGCCGGAGGCCATACCGCGGTCGTCGAGATTACCGACCACCACACCAACGTCACGTGCCATACGCTCGACGGTATTCCGGTATGCGGGGGAGTGTGCCGCCTGCGCCGAGCGCGTCGTGGCCGAGCGTGCGGCAGATAACGCCGACACGCCCATGTCGATTGAGTCCATCATCGACTTTATCGAGGACGGCGACATTGAGGACGCCCGCGCTGCCGTCGAGCGCCAGATTGAGCTGAACGGCGCGATCAGTGCTGAGGGCCTTGCGCACGCTTGGGGTGCCGAGGTGGGCCGCACGCTGCTGGGTGCTCGTGCCGATGACGTCGCCTGCCGTGCCCGTGCCCGTGCGGCCGCCGGGTCCGACGCCCGCATGAACGGTTGCGCGCTGCCGGTCGCCATTGTGTGCGGCTCGGGCAATCAGGGCATTACCTGCGCATTGCCCGTCATGGAGTATGCCGAGTACCTGCGCTGCGACCACGAGCGCCTGGTGCGCGCCGTGATGCTGTCAGATCTTATCGCCGTGCATATCAAGAGCTATATTGGTGCGCTCTCGGCGTTTTGCGGCGCTATTTGCGCCGCGTGCGGCGCCGGTGCTGCGATTACCTGGCTGTGCGGTGGCACGCGCGAGCAGATTGGCGCGACGGTCTCGAATACGCTTGGCAACGTGGGCGGCATCGTGTGCGACGGCGCCAAGGCGAGCTGTGCCGCCAAGATTTCGGCTGCCGTTGATGCGGCGATTCTGGGACATGATATGGCCATGCAGGGTCGCGGCTTCCGCGCCGGCGAGGGCCTGATCCAAGATACCGTTGAGCAGACAATCGCCAGCATGGGCTACGTAGGCCGCGTGGGTATGAAAGATACCGACGTCGAGATCCTCAACATCATGATCGCAAAAACCCAAGTGTGCTAGTTACGCGGTTTTACCAAACCGCGTAACCAGTCGACGCTGCAAACGCCCCTAAGCGAGCAATCTGCCTTTCAATCGTCGGGCATGGCCAGAAGGCCTATGCCCTCCTCTTTCAAGGCACATTGCTCGCTTAGGGGCGTTTTCGCTGACTTATGCTCAACCTGCGACGCTATTTTGTTTGAAGCGAGGGGCCCTACGACAGTTCGTCGGCTACTTGGTGTTCGTAG
>USMR01000199.1 GCA_900555815.1 uncultured Collinsella sp. | reverse complement strand
TGGACGATCTGCTTTCGGGCAACATGGGGCTGACGGTCAAAGATGGCAAAATAGAATTGCTATAGGGAAGTCTAACCGCCTGAATGGGTAAAATGCCTCCAACGTGTAACTCGACTCGGAGGAATTCGCATGCCTTATTACTATGGATACGGCTTTGGCATCGACCCGCTGTACCTGCTGGTTGTTCTTGTCTGCACGGTGCTTGGCCTTGCCGCACAGAACTATATCAACTCGACGTACAAAACCTGGTCCAAGGTTCGCTCGGACGGCGATACGGGTGCCACAGTCGCTCGCCGCATGCTCGATGCCAACGGTTGTAGCGCCGTGGGTATCAAGGGTGTCGCTGGCGAGCTCACCGACCATTACAACCCGCAGGACAACAACCTGTATCTGTCGGATGCCAACCGTTCGGGCGGTTCGGTCGCAAGCGTTGCCGTCGCCTGCCACGAGGCGGGCCATGCCGCCCAGCGTCAAAGCGGCTATGCCATGATGAAAGTGCGTACCGCCCTCGTGCCGGTCGTCAACTTTACCCAGAACACCTGGACCATCGTGTTACTCTTGGGCCTGTTTATGAACATTGCCGGGCTCACGACCCTCGCGTTGATCTTCTTCTCGTTTAGTGTGCTGTTCCAACTCGTTACGTTGCCTGTCGAGATTGACGCCAGCCGACGTGCTGTGGCGTACATCGAGCAGTCGGGCATGAGCTCCAAGCAGGTCAACGGCGCCAAGAAGGTACTGACGGCAGCCGCGCTTACCTATGTGGCTGCAGCGCTCACTTCGATCATTCAGTTGCTCTACCTTATGGCTCGCTACAACAGAAACTCCAACCGATAACAAATGGGACAGGCAGGCGCCGCGGGGATTCGTGTCCTCGCGGCGCTGTACTATGTGTTGGACTTAATTTCGCACGGGGTCGGAGCCTCTGTGCGCGATAACGAAAGGAGGCTGCGTGGCAGGCTGGAATCTAACCGGCAATGCCGTTTCCGCCGAGTTTGACGGTTCGGATGAGCAGGAGCGCAAGGAGCTCAGCGTGAGCCAGGCGGTGGAGATCGCCGCCGGCGCGCTCGATGCCATTCCGCAACTGAGCGTTTTGGGCGAGGTCACGGGTTTCCGTGGTCCCAACGCCCGAAGCGGCCACTGTTACTTCCAGATTAAAGACGACTCGGCCGCCGTCGACTGCATCATCTGGAAGGGCGCCTACCTTAAGCGCACCTTCGACTTGCGCGACGGCATGCAGGTAAGCTTTAAGGGCAGCTTCAATCTCTACAAGCCTACGGGTCGCATGAGCTTCGTCGCCCGCTCGTTCTCGCTGGCGGGGGAGGGCTTGCTGCGTCAGCAGGTGGCTCAGTTGGCCGAAAAGCTACGCCGCGAGGGCCTGATGGACGAAGCGCGCAAACGCCGCATCCCGGTGTTTTGCTCACGCGTGGCGGTCGTCACCTCGCTTTCCGGTGCGGTAATCGACGACGTCAAGCGTACGCTGCGCCGACGCAACCCGCTCGTCGAGCTCGTCTGCGTGGGTGCCAAGGTACAAGGCGAGGGCGCGCCGACAGAGCTCATTGAGGGCCTGCGCCGCGCCGCTGCCATTACGCCGGCGCCCGACTGTATTTTGCTGGTGCGCGGCGGCGGCTCCTTTGAGGACCTCATGACCTTTAATGACGAGGAGCTTGCCCGCGCGGTGGCGGCTTGTCCCGTGCCCGTGGTGACCGGCATTGGCCATGAGCCCGATACCTCGATTTGCGACATGGTGAGCGACCGTCGCGCCTCCACGCCCACGGCGGCGGCAGAATCGGTGGCGCCGGCTATGACGGAGTTGGCCGATGTGCTCGAGGCGCGCCATCAGCGTCTGGGTGCCGCGATGGCATCGATGATTGGGTCGGCCCAGGTCGACCTGGAGATGCTCGACCAGCGCGGTCGTCGTGCCTGGGACACCTATACGGCTCGTCTGGGCGACGCGCTCGATGCAGCCGCGTGCCGCCCGTGCCTCAACGACCCAACTTTTATGGTCGAGCGTCGCGAGTCTGAGCTTGCCCTGACTGCCGATCGTCTGTCCGGCGCCATAACGCGCTCGGTCGGGGCATTCCGCTCCAACTTTGAGCGTCTGCCCGAGCGTCTGGTTGCAAGCACCTCGGGGCTCGATGGCAAGCGTCACGCGCTCACGCTTGCGAGTTCCCGTCTGGAGCATCAGGGACGCACGATGCTCAGCAAACCCGCGTCCGGCCTGGGTCGTGCGGCAGCCTCGCTCGATGCCCTGTCGCCGCTCAAGGTGCTTGCCCGCGGCTATTCCATCGCGTACAGCGATGATGGTGTGGCTACGAGCGCCAAGACCTTTAAGCCTGGCGACGCCATTCGTGTGCGCATGGCAGACGGCAACGTGGCAGCAACCGTCGATACGGTCGAGTAGGCCTCGTTTCACAGTGATAGACCTTTAGGAAAGGAAACAGATATGGCAGAGAAGACCCCGGTCGAGCAGCTTACGTACAAGCAGGCCTCGCAGGAGCTGGAGCTCATCATTCGCAGCCTGGAGTCGGGCGATATGGAGCTCGAGGAGTCGCTCGAGAGCTATACCCGCGGCGTAGAGCTCCTCAAGAGCCTGCGCACCCGCCTGTCCGATGCCGAGCAGAAGGTCTCGGTGCTCCTGAAGGATGTTGACGGCAACGACGTGCTCGCCGACGGCGAAGCCGCCAACACGGACGACAACCTCTCGTTCTAACCATCCCGACCAAATATAATTACCTTGGTCTGTGAGAAAGGAACCAACCATGTGCGATTGCATCTTCTGCAAAATTGCCAACCACGAGATCCCCTCGACCGTTGTCTATGAGGACGACCAGGTCATCGCCTTCGACGACCTCAATCCCCAGGCGCCGGTCCATACGCTCGTGATTCCCAAGAAACACTACAGTGACATCGCCGACAACGTACCGGCCGAGACCATGGGCGCCATGGCTCACGCCATCCAGGAGGTCGCTAAGGCCAAGGGCTTGGAGGACGGTTTCCGCGTCATCTCCTACAAGGGCGTCAACGCCGGCCAGACCGTCATGCACTTCCACATGCACGTCCTCGGCGGCAAGAAC
>USMR01000198.1 GCA_900555815.1 uncultured Collinsella sp. | reverse complement strand
CGTTGGTGCAGACGCCTTGATCATCGATCAGTCTGCCGAGAAGCTCGACGCCCTCGCGGGCCGTGGCGCTCTCGCCCAGGATGATGCTGCCGTAACTGTACTCGCCCAGACCCACTTTCTCATCGATGTGGTCTGCTGCATCGGCCTCCTCGTTATAGGAAGTGCTTAGCGTGGCAGAGCAGGAGACGCCCTTCTCGTTGATTCCGGCTTCGGAATAGGCGTCGGTGCGACCCATCCAGTTGGAGGGGTGGTCGCGTACATAGCTGTAACGATAGGTAGGCTTGTTCGAAGTGTATTCAAAAGCAGATTCAATCGAGCTGTACTTAAAGCCAGGTTCGTGGGCAGGTTCGATGCCGTAGTGCTTAAGATAGCGCTTGCCAAAGTCCTCGGCGCGGCCGTAGTACGTATTGCCGTCGGCCGTATAGTTTTTGCCCATGTACATCTGCGTGCAGGCGAGCGCAGATGTCGGCATGGACATGATGGTTGCAGCTCCAAAGGCGAGGCCTATGCCTAGCTTCTTGAGCGCGTTGACGGGGTGAGTTTTCCTCATTTTCCCTCCCAGCGTGCGAAAACCCTCTGTCGCCAGAGGGCTTCAGCCAATAAAGCCACCCCATTAGCGTAACGAACTGGAAACAATATTCATCTATGAAAGACACTTACTCGATAAGCGTGATGAAATATGCGACGAGCGGTTAATTGTACTCAGTTTGTAGCTTTACTTTAATAAAGACGCCCTGTAATTACTGTAGCCGAATAAAGTAGCTGGGAATGCCTGAAATGAAAATCCCCTGCTGTTTGGCAAATGCATAAACAGCAGGGGAGACGATAATTGGATGAATATCATACCAATGTGGAATTACTTCTTCCGGCGGTGAATCACGTTGATCGCATAGCCGACGAGCATGGCCAAAACGATGATGATAAAGCCGAGCAGGGGATTGTCGTTCATAGGGTCCTCCTATTTTCCGAGCGGGGAGAATTCGTCGACGATGAGGTCGAGGCATTGTGGAAGCGCGCGGGCTCCAAAGACGCCCGAATTGCTGGAGATAATCTCGCCATCGAACTGCATGCCCAGCGACGGGGTGCAGGTGATCTTGGCTTCCTTGGTCTGGATGATCTTGAACTGCGGGCGCCCGAGTACCTTGCCGGCGGGGTCGAGTGCGGCGGTGATCACGGTAGGCAGCAGCTGCACGGTGCGCACGGGTTCGATGACCGCAATGTCGACCATGCCATCGTTCATACGGCAGTCGGGGAACAGGTTGATGTCGTTTTGGATGACCGAGGTGTTGCCGGCCATGCAGCAGATGCCGTCGAGCTCCTCGACAATGCCGTCATGCTCAATCGTAAAGTGCGCCACCGTGGGATTGGGCGTGGCGAGCGCGGAGAGGAAGTAGGCGATCTCGCCGATGTCGTTTTTGGTGGGGGCGGCCTTCATCATGATCTCGGCGTCGAAGCCCGAGCCGGCGATGATGATAAAGCCGTGGCGCTTCTCGTTGCCGTTCTCGTCGAGCCAAAAGAGCTCACCCATGTCGACTTTGACCGTGCGACCGGCACGGCAGGCCTTGGCGAGCGCCGCTGCCTCGGGGGCATTGCCGATGTTGTTGAAGAACAGGCAGGCTGTGCCGGAGGGGAAGACGAGCGTGGGGACACCGCACCCGCGCATCTGGTCGAGCACGTTGGAGACGGTGCCGTCGCCGCCCGAAACGACCACGCGGTCAAACTCGCGCACGTCTGCCACGGCATCCTCGGGCTCCATGCCATCGCCGATAAAACGCATCACGACCTCGTCGCCGCCCTGCGCGAGGGCGTGCGTGAATGCGTAGATTTCATCTGAGCTGGGGCCCGATGCCGGGTTGTGGATGATAAGGCAGCGCATACTTACGTTCCCGTTCTGTGACTAACCGAGTATAGTTGTAAGGCAATGCCGATATCCTACCCGTGTTTTTCGGGCCTAACCTTATTCGATGGGTTGATATGTACATTTCCACACATCAGGCTCTACTCGACTTTTGCCAGCGCGCCCGTGAGTTCGACGCGATTGCCGTCGATACCGAGTTTTTGCGCGAGCGCACGTTCCATCCGCGTCTATGTTTGGTTCAGATTGCCACCCCTGCTGAGAGCGTCGCGGTCGATCCCCTGGTAATCGACGACCTATCGCCGCTGGCCGAGCTTATGGCCGACGAGAGCGTGACCAAGGTCTTCCACGCGTGCTCGCAGGATATGGAGGTCATGCTCCATACCGTGGGCGTGCTGCCACGACCGATTTTCGATACGCAGGTCGCCGCCGCCTTTTTGGGCGAGCGCCAGCAGATTTCGTATGGCGCGCTTGTTCAGACGTTCTGCGGCGTATCGCTGCCCAAGACCGAGTCACTGACCGACTGGTCGCGCCGCCCGCTGACCGATAAGCAGATTGAGTATGCGATCGATGACGTCAAGTACCTGATCGTCGCCTATACCGAGATGATGAGCCGCCTGCGCGAGCTGGGCCGTGTGGACTGGGTGCTCGACGAGCTGCGCCCGCTGGCTGACGAGTCGCACTATCGCGCCGATCGCCACGAGGCGTTCCGCAAGGTCAAGCGCATCAATTCGTGCAGCCGTCATCAGCTGGGTATCGCGCGCGAGCTCGCCGCCTGGCGCGAGGACCGCGCCGAGCGCCGTAACATCCCGCGCAAGTGGGTCATGTCCGACGACACGCTGCTAGCGCTCGTTAAGCGCAATCCCGTGCGCGTTGAGGAGTTCCGTAGCATTCGCGGTACCGATCAATTGGGGGAGCGCGACGTGGACGGTGCGCTCATGGCCATCAAGCGCGGTGCGAGCTGTCCGCACGATCGCCTGCCGCTCTTGGTGCGCGGACATCGTCAGATTTCGCCGGAGCTGGAGAGCGTGACTGACCTTATGTATGCGCTTATCCGCCTGGTTGCCGAGCGCTCAGGCGTTGCGACCTCGGTCATTGCCTCGCGCGATGACCTGGCCGACTACATTGAGCATCCCGAGCAGAGCCGCCTGCGCGAAGGTTGGCGCTTTGAGCTTGTGGGCTCGCGCCTAGACGATCTGCTTTCCGGCAATATGGGGTTGACGGTGAAGGACGGCAAAATCGAGGACGCCGGGTTTATCGGCAGCGGCTGCGCCATCT
>USMR01000197.1 GCA_900555815.1 uncultured Collinsella sp. | reverse complement strand
GCGGCCGTAGTGATTGCCGTGGTTCCACAGCAACTGCCCACCATTGCGGCACCGGCATGTCTCCATTCGATGCATGCGCGCGCGAAAGCTTCGGGGTTCTCGTGCCATACGGGGCCATCCTGAGTCTGGACCGGATCGCCTACGTTGGGACGCACCGTGACGGGAGTAGTCGCCGATGCAACCATCCTGGGCACCGCCGCGTTCGCGGCCGCAAGCGAACAGCAATTAACACCAACCGAATTTGCGCCGTGTTTTTCGGCGTACAAAACGGCTGCCTCGATGTTGAGGCCATCGCCCAGCAGGTCGCCTTTATCGTCAACGACAAAACTCACCAGAACAGGCATGCCGTCGGCGGCATCTCGGGCGCCGGCAAGCATGGGCTGCAGATTACGGATAGACGTCACCGTCTCGATCAGCAGACCGTCAACGCCAGCATTGAGCAAGGCGCGCGCCTGTTCGCGCGCAATGCCGCGGATTTCACGATACTCGACAGAGTCCTCGGCAAACCACTCAATACCGATCGGGCCCATTGAGCCCAGCAGTAGCTGAGGGTGCGCCTGGCGGGCATCGTCGACGGCCCCGCGATTGACCTCCGCCACGGACGGCGCAATCTGGTCGTGCTTGAGGGCATAGCTCGATGCCTGAAAGGTATTGGTAATGAGCACCTGCGCGCCGGCGGCGACATACAAGCGATGGATACGAGAAACGGTCTGCGGCTCTGCCAGATTCCAAAACGCCGGTGGAATGTCGGCGGCATCGTACTCACTCAACAGAACACTGCCCATGGGGCCCTGCGCCAACAAGGTCTCGCTCGACAAGCGGCGCGTAAGTTCCTCGGCACCAAAGCGGTTGTAATAACTCGTATCCATATATATCCCGCTATTCCTCGACGCTGATTCCCTGCTTTTCGAGATAGGCGAGCCAGCGGCTCATCGTGTCCTCGGATAGCGCATGCTCCATCATGCAGGCCTCGGAATCGGCTCGCTCAAATTCGACACCGAGCTCCTGAACCAAAAACGTGCGGATGAGGCGATGACGGTACCAGATAGCCGTGCCAACCTCGCGGCCGCGATCGGTCAGGATCACCTTGCCGTAGTGCGATTGCTCGACAAGCTCGGATGCCTTGAGCGCCGAAACCGCTTTATTGACCGATGCCTTGGAGACGCCAAGGCGCTGCGCGATGTCGACCGATCGCACGCCGTTGGTTTCCCCCTCTTCGCTTTCAATGCGAACCATGCACTCCAAGTAGTCTTCGTTCGCCACCGTCAGATGTAGTTCGCGCGAGCTATTTGTCGTATCCATGATCTTCCGTCCCTTCTGCATTCAATGGCTGATTCTACCCCATCCAAGCGTCGTGGTATGCCGTGGCATACCGTGCTAGAGTTCTTGTTGCACACGACGACCAAGATTGGAGCGGTCTTTATGGAAAACACCACCACGAGCCCCGATGTCCTCGAGCGCTTTTTGCGCTACGTCCAGATCAACACGCAGTCCGAGGACGCAAACTGCGACCAGGTACCCTCGAGCGCCGTTCAGTTTGACCTTGCCAACGTGCTGGCTGAAGAGCTGCGCGAGCTTGGTGCGGAAGATGCCCACGTGACCGAGCACGCCTATGTCTGCGCGCATATCCCCGCAAGTGCGGGCGCTGAGGACAAGCCCGCCCTGGGCCTGATCGCCCATCTCGACACCACCGAAGTTGCACCGGGCGCCGGCGTGAAGCCGCACATCGTACACTACGAAGGCGGCGACCTGGTCTGCGGCACGGTTGACGGTAAGCCCGTTGCCATGAGTACCGCCAAGCTCCCCGCCCTGAATGACCTCGCGGGTGAGGACTTGGTCTGCAGCGCTGGCACCACGCTGCTGGGCGCGGTCGACAAGGCAGGCGTTGCCGAGATCATGTCGCTTGTCGCGCGTTTCGCTCAGGACCCTTCTCTGCCCCATCCCGCACTCGGCATTTGCTTCTGCCCTGACGAGGAGATTGGCCACGGAGCCGAGCTGTTGGATATCGATACCTTTGGCTGCAAGTACGCCTACACGGTCGACGGCGGCCCCATCGGCGAGCTGGAGTGGGAGTGCTTTAACGCCGCCGAGGCGACCGTCCGCTTTGAGGGCCAGTCCATCCACCCGGGCGACGCCAAGGGCCGCATGATCAACGCAGGCAATCTGTTCTGCGACTTCAACGCATTGCTCCCCTACGTGCAGCGCCCGGAGTATACGGAAGGCTACGAGGGCTTTTATCACCTTGAGGGTGTATCTGCGACCGTCGATCACGCCACAGCGCGCTATATCGTCCGCGACCATGACGCCGCCAAGTTCCAGCAGAAACTCGACCTTCTTGATGCCGCCGCCTCGATGCTCAACCAGCGTCTGGGTGAGGAGCGCGTGACGGTCGAGATTAAGCAGCAGTATCGAAATATGGCCGAGATCGTTCGTGACTATCCCGAGCTTATTGATGTTGCCAAGGAAGCCTACCTTGCCTGCGGCGTTGAGCCCCAGGTGCTGCCAATTCGTGGCGGCACCGACGGCGCTCAGCTGTCGTTCCGCGGTCTGCCCTGCCCCAACCTTTCCACCGGCGGCTATTGCTACCACGGCGTCAACGAGTTCGTCCCGGTCAGTTCGCTCGTCAAGATGACCGACGTGCTCCAGGAGCTCGTCGCCCGCTTTGCATAGGGAACTCGAACAATCCAGGTAAGCAAAACCGCCCCGTCCTCAAAACCGAGAACGGGGCGGTTTTTGGTGCAAGGGGAGTAGTCAGCACCGCAGGTTGAGCCAACGTCAGCGAGCGACGTCCAAGGCGAACAAGTTGGCATGAAAAAGGCAGGGCATTGACCTTCTGGTCATGCCCTGCCTTTTGAATGACAAATTGTCGCCTTGGGCGGCGCGCAGCGTCGTGCCGTCGCCGGTGGGCTCTTCGTAGTAGTCCGAATCGCTCGAATCGCTTGAGTCATCGGAATCGTCAGAGCTGACCGATGAGGTTGCGGTACCGTTTGCGTAGTCGTCAGACGTGTTGTTGTTCAGGTCGCCGATCGTAGAGCTAGAACCGTCGGAAAGACCCATGGTGTTGGGACCCTTGGGATCCTTGCCGGCATCGACGCGCTCCATCATTTCCTTGAGCTCGTCCTCGTAGACAAAGACGTAGCTCACACCGTCGATCATGGTGCTGTCGTCG
>USMR01000196.1 GCA_900555815.1 uncultured Collinsella sp. | reverse complement strand
GATATGTGACGGCGGCGCGGTAATTCGCCAACTGGCGGGGCAAAACGTTTTGTCCGATGCCATACTGGTAGATTCGATGATGATTTTATTCAATGCGTGCAGGCCATGGCTTGCCGCCGTGAGCCGCTGGAAGGAGGCAACATGTCCGATTCCGTTCGTGCCGAGAAAATCGCGCGCGAGGTCGACAATGCCGCCCACCAGCTGGCCCAGGCGGGCCGCTTGGACCTGACGCACGAGTTTATTCAGCATGGTGACGTGACGGTCTATACGCATGTGACCTCGGTAGCGCGGGCGAGCCTGTCCTTTGCCGAGCGCTTGGGCCGTGCTGGCATTTCGGTCGACCGTGCCTCGCTGCTGCGCGGAGCCTTGTTACACGATTACTTTCTCTACGATTGGCATGACCCCGACCCGAGCCATCGACTGCACGGATTTCGGCATCCATTTTTTGCCCTGGCGCGTGCGGAGGAAGATTTTGAGCTGACGTCGCGCGAGCGGAATATTATCGTGCGGCATATGTTTCCGCTGGTGCCGGTGCCGCCGACGTGTCGTGAGGCATGGATTGTGTGCCTGGCAGATAAATGGTGCGCGCTGCGCGAGACTGTCGCCGGCCGCCTGCCGCGCAAGGACGAGGCTGACGATGGCGCGAATAGCGAATCGAGCGAAAAGAGGAGAGGGTAGACGGTGGAAACCGCGATCGACATGGCATTTGACGGCGCGACGCTTGCCGCCTGTCCGCTCTCGGCGCTGGTGCTCTCGTTTGCTTTTTACGGGTTTTGCGGCTGGGCGTGGGAGTCGACGGTCTGCGCCATGCTCAATCACGGACGATTTGCCAACAGCGGATTTTTGCTGGGGCCGTGTTGTCCTATCTATGGTGTGGGCGGCATAGCCTGCTGGCTTTTGCTGCGCGGGATTCCGGATGCCTCGAGCCAGTTTGTCGCCGCGGCGCTTGTGTGCAGCGTAATCGAGTATAGCGTGGGCCTTCTATTGGAAAAAACAACAGGCGCTCGCTTTCGGGATTACTCGCGCCTGCCGTTTAATTTGCATGGACGCATCTGCCTGTACTGGGCCTGCGCGTTTGGCTTGGGTGCGTTGTGCATTTGCCGCGTAGTGGAACCGGTGGTGTTGGGCTTGCTCGGCCATTTGCCGGTGCTGATTGTGCGGCTGTCCGCCTTTATCGTCGCGGTCGCGATGATGGTCGACGCGGCATGCTCTTTGGCCAGTTGGCGCCGCCTGTCCGATCAGCTAGAGCGTGTGCGTGCCGACCTTGCGGACCGCATCAACGAGTCGCTTGCCGATGCCTCGGACTCAATGCTCGAGCGCATTCCCGAATCGACGATTGACTCGGTGGCACAGACGCATATCCGTAGCCGTGCCGTTAACGCGTGGCTGGCCGAGCTGGGTGACGCCGCGCTCGATGCTCTGCGCGAGAAGGCTTCGATGCCGACGTTTATCGCGGATGGTGCTCGCGGCCTGGCGCTTGCCGCCCGCCGCGTGGCCGATGCCGCGCCGAACATGCCGCGTCCGTCGCTCAGTCGTCGCCTTGCCGGCAAGCGCATGAGCCGTCCGGTGCCAAGCGTGTCACTCAGCCGACGCGACCTGCGCTTCTTCAATGCCTTCCCGCGCTTGCGCATCAACCGCTACGAGGGCGTCATCCGAGCTACCGACCTCCGCGACCGAGCCCGCGAGCTGTTCCGCCGCTAGCCGGGACGGGCGCGCTCACGGCTTCCTTGCTCGCGTATTTCCCGTTCGTTTCGCGTCCGTTGCCGCGCCGTTTCCAAGATTGCGGCACCGTTTCCATTCGACAACGCTGCGTTTAACAACGCCGTATCTGGTCTACACCAGTTGTCCTTCAGCCGCATTATGGGCGCCAACAACGTTCATGCGACCAAGGGAGAGCGAATGTACGATACGGGATCGACAACGTTTATGCTCGTCTGCACCATGCTCGTGTTTTTAATGACACCGGGCTTGGCGTTTTTCTATGGCGGCCTGTCCAGGCGCAAAAATGTCATCAACACCATGCTTATGTGCTTTGGCGCCATTGGCCTGGTTGGTGTGCTGTGGATTGTTGCCGGCTGGTCTCTGGCCTATGGCGGCGACGGTTCCAGCCCGTTTATTGGAGGCCTTGACCAGCTGCTGTGCCTGCCGGTACTCAACCAGGTGCTGCAGGCGGCCGAGGGCAATGCCGCGGACGGTGTCGTCTACCCGGAGATTATCAACATCGCCTTCCAGATGGCGTTTGCCATGATCACTGCTGCTATCGTCACGGGCAGCCTGGCCGGCCGCGTTAAGTTTGGTGCCATGACGGCCTTCCTGGGCATTTGGCTGCTCGTGGTCTATGCGCCGTTCGCCCACATGGTCTGGGGCGGCGAGGGTTCCTTTATCGGCGACATCATCGGCGCGCTCGACTTTGCCGGTGGCGACGTGGTGCACATCTCGTCCGGTCTCACGGGTCTGATTCTTTGCTTAATGCTCGGCCGTCGTGGCGGCTTTGGCATGGTGAGCTACCGTCCGCATAACGTGCCGTTTGTGGCGCTGGGCGCCGGGCTGCTTTGGTTTGGCTGGTTTGGCTTTAACGGCGGCAGCGAGTTTAAGGCCGACGCCGTGGCGGCGCTTGCCATCCTCAACACCGTGACGGCCAGCGCGGCGGGCATGGTCTCGTGGCTTGCCGTCGAGCGCGTGCATACCGGTCGCCCCACGCTGGTGGGCGCCAGCACCGGTCTGGTTGCGGGCCTTGTGGTGGTCACGCCGGGTGCGGGCTTTGTCGAGCCGTGGGCGGCGCTGGTCATGGGCCTGATCGTCTCGCCTGTCTGCTACCTGGCCATCAGCCATCTTAAGACCAAGTTTGGCTACGACGATGCGCTCGACGCGTTCGGTTGCCACGGCATCGGCGGCATCTTGGGCGGCGTGCTCACGGGCCTGTTCTGTGTGCCGGAGCTCTCGTGGACCGGTAAGGGTGGCCTGTTCTACACGGGCGACGTGTCGCTGCTCGTCTCGCAGATTTTGGGCATTGTGGTGACGGTCGCTATTGTACTGGTGCTCGACTTGGTGACCGCCGCGGTGGTCAAGGCGCTGTTCCACGGCAGCCTGCGCGTGGACGAGGCCGACGAGGCGCTGGGCCTGGACGCGAGTCAACACGGCGAGAGCGCGTATCCCTCGTTCTCCGGACTCGATTAGCAG